>JAIRXZ010000192.1 GCA_031267995.1 Odoribacteraceae bacterium
GGGGGGAGCTACTCCGTGCCCGCGTCGTCGAACATGTGGGTGAGGAAATTTTTGTATTCCTCGTTTGACACGTTCACGATCAGCATCTTGGCCAGCGCCTTCAGTTCGGGAACGCGCCCGGGGAAGGCCGTCTTCAGGGTGTTTAGGGCGTAGGCGCCGACGTCCACCTGCTCCTCGGAGAGGTTGCGGAAGCCCCTCTTGCAGGTCTTGAGCAGCTGCTTGGCGTCCTGACCGAGGCAGTCGCGGAAGATGTCGATGCAGGTGAAAAGCGCCGCCTGGTTTTTCAACTTGCACGGCGACAACTCCTTTTTCATCTTCTTGAACTCGTTGGGAGAGGGCGCCGAGGGCCTGGCGAGGAGGGCGTAAAGGTCGGACATGTAGGCGTAAACAACCCGCTCGTCAACCAGTTCCCGCCCCACCGAGCGGCGAAAGTCGTCCAGGTGCGCCATCAGGAAATCGAAGTTCTCGGTGCCCCTTTCGGTAAATTCGGGGTGGTCGTAGATGAACCAGCAGTCGGCGCTCGTCCGCTCGTGGGTGTCCAGGAGGAGAAAGAGGTCGTCGCGCACCGCGTTGGCCTTCTCGTTCTCGGAGATGTTCATGAGCGCGCTCAAGTAGGTGATCAGGAAGGGCTTGTCGCGGCGTCCCTCGTCGTACTTTTTATCCAGGAAGGCGATGGCGCGCTGTTCGTCGAGTCCATCCGTGGCCTCCCGGATGATGTCGTTGCTGAAGCCGAGGATCTTGTGCTGCATCACCCCGTCCGGGCGGAGAATGAGGAAGGTAGGATAAGCGTGCACGCGATAGCGTTCGGCAATCGCCGCCCCGTCGTCCCCCTCCATGTTAAACTTCACGTTGATAAACTTCTCGTTGAAGAAACTCCCCTCGGCGGCGCGCGAAAATACACTGTCGTCCATGTATTTGCAGGAGCCGCACCAATCGGTGTAGCAATCCGCGAAGACGAGCTTGTTCGTCAGCCGGGCACTGTCCAAGGCGCGCGCCAGCGAGATCTTCTGGAAGCGTACACCCTGGGCAAACGCGTCGGGCTGGCTCGCGTACAGGCAGGCGCACGCGGCGATGGTAGATAAGATTTTTTTTGTCATGATGGAATGAAATTTTTCCGCGATGATAAGGAATAAAATCCACGCGTGCCGCCTTGGGCGCGGATTCTTAAATTCTTTTAGGCTTCTATCGCGATTCATTCGGGGGGTAATTTTGGCCGCCCGGAGGGTCGTCGTTCGTCAGTAATAGATCCACAGGAGGGTGGGCTTTGTTTGTCGTCCCAGCATGTCGTCCAGGCGGGTCATCGCGGTATTGTCGATGACGGGACAGCCGAGGCTCATCCCCAGCGGGAGGTGCATGGGATAGGTTTCCAGGGTGGGGATATAGTCGAACGAGTGAAGCACCACCACGCGCTTGTAGGCGTTGCTGTTGGAGGGTTCCTGACCGTGCAGTTTGTAGTGCACGCGGATTCCCCAGCGGCTGGGCGCCCGCGCGCCGACCTTGTATTTCCCCAGCGAGGTGCAGTAACTGCCTGGCACGTTGCTAAATTCGGGCGTGGAGGAGGTGCTCGCGCCACCGGAGCCGTGGGCGACGAGGCTGGAGAGGATGAGCGTGTCGGCTTTGAGATCCCAGACGAAGAAGCGCCGCTTGCCGGAGTGTATTTTCATGTCCACGAGGATGCAAAAGTTCGCGTTCATCCCCTGGAGGCGGCAGTACTGGCGGGCGGAGTCCACCTTTAGCGCGCGCAACGCCAGGCGCTGTTCGTGGAGGGTTTGTTGCGCGTCGTGTTGCCATGCCCACGTCGTCGCCCGCGCCCCCGCGAGGAGGAGAATCGTGTATCCCAGCCATTTCAGGAGGGTGCGGACGCGGATGTTGGACATAGTTATTACTGTTGGGTGACGGTGATCTTCCTCTTCATGTAGCCGGAAGCGATGTAGAAGTACCCCTCCCGCGAGCCGGAAGCGAGCGCATCTGCCGTCACGGTAACGGTTTGCGGGACAGCTTCGGCGTACTCGTCCGGGGAGATCGTAATCCAGTCGGGCTTCTCCTGGACGCTCCACTTGCCAACATTGCTGAAGACAAGCATCTCCAGGCTCCCGCCGGACAACTCAAAGTTCAACGCCTTCATCATGTAGACGCCCAGGTGGGGAGGATCGCTGATAATCACCTCGGAGTCGCTATCGTCCCACGCCTCGTCCCACGGGAACGCGCTCACGCCGATAGAGCCAGGATGCTGCGGTTGACTCGCCAGCGCCTCCTCCTTCGTCGCGTGACCGTCCATACCGACCATGTGGACAGTTACCAAATACCGGTGGTCGCGCAACAGCGGGAAATACTCCCCCTCGATCGTCCTGAAATCCACGCGATAGTAGACCGGAACCTCCTCCCCGGAGAAATACCCGCCCACCACGAGGCAAACATTCGCCGTCCCATCCGTCGTCCCGGCATCGGCCTCGTGCACGTAAATTCCTTGTTTAAAGGAGGTGACAGGATTAGTGGGATCATCATTGATGGCAAACGAAAGCGGCCCGTCCACCGTCAGCGGCGTCTCCCCGTCGGGCAGCGACGCGGGATCGGGCAAGTGCGTCGTACCGTTCAAATCCCCGCTCCACTCCACGGGAGTAAAATTATCCGCGAGCCAGAGGATTGGCGGGGCAACACTCCCCGCGCGATTATAGCGGTACAAGTGCACGCTCTCCAGCGAAAGCTTCCCTTGCATATAGTAGCCCACCCGCACGTCCACCCGCGCCGCTGCCCGCGTCAGCGAGATTTCCGGCAGCGTCCCGGACTTCAAATCATCCATCTCGAAGGAGCATATCCCCCACATCGGCACGCCACGCGCCTCGAGTGCCTCCCTTCCCGGCAGCTCGAACGTCAAGCTCTCCAGCAACTCGTCGTACGTCGGCCTGTTGAGCAGCGAATCCGCGGGCAGCTCGGCCAGCGTCTCCCTGGCGTTGACCACCGCCACCGCCTGGTACTTCCTGTTACTGTTCCCCTCGTCACGCAACTTGGCCGTGACGCGCTTCCGCACCCTTGTTGTACTATTATTCTTATCGTCAGTGATATTAAACCCGGCGGTACGATAAATCAGCCGGTTGTTGTTATCAAAAAGCAGCACGTCCACCTCCCGCACGGCGCTCTCCCAGGCGGCGCCCTTCCCGTAATTATCCAGCAACGCGGGCACCTCCAGCGTGAAGGTCGCCTCGCCCTTGCCTTTCCAACTGCCGCGATCCTCCCCGTG
>JAIRXZ010000198.1 GCA_031267995.1 Odoribacteraceae bacterium
GTCTTTACTCCGGTAGACTTGATCAACTCGAAGATTCTCTCTTCGGTGATCAACTCGTTCTTCGGGACGAATGCCCTATCGCAATTTATGGATCAGACCAATCCGTTGGCAGAGATCACCCATAATCGGCGCATGTCTGCGTTAGGTCCCGGCGGACTATCCCGCGAACGTGCTGGTTTTGAAGTTCGTGACGTACACTATACGCACTATGGTCGCTTGTGTCCGATAGAGACACCAGAAGGCCCGAATATCGGGCTGATTTCCTCCTTGTGCGTGTATGCGAAAATTATTGAGCTCGGTTTTATTGAAACCCCCTACCGGAAGGTAAGCGAGGGAGTGGCGGATATGTCGGATTTGGGAGTGAGATACTACTCGGCTGAAGAAGAAGAAAGTTTAGTGATCGCTCAGGCCAGTTCCCCGTTGACAGATGATGGCCAATTCGTGGAGAAGCGGATAAAAACCCGGAAAGATGCCGATTATCCCGTCACTGAGGGTGAACACGTGAACCTGATAGATGTAGCCCCGAACCAAATCGCCTCGATAGCAGCCTCGCTGATCCCCTTCTTGGAACACGACGACGCAAACCGTGCCCTGATGGGATCCAACATGATGCGCCAAGCCGTGCCGATCGTCTCCCCGGAATCCCCCATCGTGGGAACGGGTTTGGAGGAGAATCTGATCAAAGACTCCCGCACGCAGATCGTCTCCGAAGGCCCCGGTGTGGTAGATTACGTGGACGGTCGCCGGATTGTGATCCGCTACGACCGCACCGAAGAAGAAACTTTCGTGAGTTTCAATGAAGATACAAAAGAGTACGATTTACCAAAATACAAACGCACCAACCAAAGTACGACGATGACGCTAAGACCCATCGTACGAAAAGGAGATCGGGTGGAAGAGGGGCAGATACTCACGGATGGTTACTCCTCCGACAAGGGCGAATTAGCGTTGGGACGCAACCTAAAGGTAGCGTTCATGCCTTGGAAAGGGTACAACTACGAGGATGCCATCGTAATCTCCGAAAACATCGTGCGGAACGATGTCTTCACCTCGGTGCACGTGGACGAATACTCCTTAGAGGTGCGTGAAACCAAGCGAGGCATGGAGGAATTGACCTCCGACATCCCTAACGTGAGCGAGGAGGCAACCCGTAATCTTGACGAGAACGGGATCATTCGCGTCGGCGCCCGTGTTGAGCCGGGAGATATCATGATCGGCAAGATCACACCGAAGGGAGAGTCCGACCCAAGCCCGGAAGAGAAATTGCTACGCGCCATCTTCGGTGACAAAGCTGGCGACGTGAAAGACGCATCGTTGAAAGCATCGCCCTCACTGCGAGGAGTAGTCATCGACAAGAAACTATACCAGCGCACCGTCAGCGATCGCAAGGCGAAGACAGTCGGAAAAAATGTCCTGACCGATTTCGACGATCAGTTCCAGCATCAACTACACGATCTGAACAGCTCGCTGGTAGAGAAATTGTTTGAATTGGTAAATGGCAAAACCTCCCAAGGAGTCAAGAACTACCTGAACGAGGACATTGTCCCGAAGGGAATGAAGTTCACCCTTAAAATGCTGCAAAACATCGATTTCTTGCAGATAAACCCGAGCAAGTGGACTACCGACAAGTCGAAAAACGACATGATCCGCGACCTGCTCCACAACTACATGATCAAATACAAAGAGATCGAGGGGCAAAATAAGCGGGTGAAATACAACGCGACCGTGGGCGACGAACTACCTTCCGGCATCATCAAGATGGCCAAAGTATACATCGCCAAGAAGCGCAAATTGCAGATCGGGGACAAGATGGCCGGTCGTCACGGGAACAAAGGCATCGTCTCGCGGGTTGTACGCGTAGAGGACATGCCCTTCCTGGAGGACGGCACGCCGGTAGACATCTGCTTGAACCCGTTGGGTGTACCCTCCCGCATGAACCTAGGACAAGTGTTCGAGACCGTATTGGGATGGGCCGGGCAGAAGCTGGGAGTGAAATTTGCCACCCCCATTTTTGACGGAGCAACCGTTGACGAAATAAACGCCTACACCGACAAAGCCGGCCTTCCGCGGAATGGCACAACTTACCTCTACGACGGGGGCACCGGAGAGCGTTTCGACCAGCCCGCCACCGTGGGAATAATCTACATGTTGAAACTTGGACACATGGTAGACGACAAGATGCACTCCCGTTCCATCGGCCCCTACTCACTGATCACGCAACAACCGTTAGGCGGTAAAGCCCAGTTCGGTGGACAACGTTTCGGAGAGATGGAGGTATGGGCGCTGGAGGCCTTCGGGGCTTCGCACATCTTGCAGGAGATCCTTACCGTCAAGTCGGACGACGTGCAGGGAAGAACAAAAACGTACGAACACATCGTGAAAGGAGAACCGCTGCCCACCCCGGGCATACCGGAATCCTTCAACGTGTTATTGCACGAGTTAAGGGGCTTAGGCTTGAGTGTGAACTTAATTTAACGAGCACTGTTTGTTCCCGCGAAGGGATACGGATAGCTAAAATTCAGTACTATGGCTTTTAGAAAAGATACTAAAACAAAACCGAGTTTTACAAAAATCGCCATTGGCTTGGCATCTCCGGAAGAGATCTTAGACCGTTCGAAAGGAGCGGTGCTGAAGCCGGAGACTATAAACTACCGTACCTATAAACCGGAGCGCGACGGCTTGTTCTGCGAGCGCATCTTCGGCCCGGTAAAGGACTACGAGTGTCATTGCGGAAAATACAAACGGATTCGCTACAAGGGAATCACGTGCGACCGCTGTGGAGTGGAGGTGACCGAGAAAAAGGTACGTCGCGAGCGCACAGGACACATCCCGCTGGTGGTACCGGTCGCTCACATCTGGTATTTCAAATCCTTGCCCAACAAAATCGGCTACCTACTGGGACTGCCATCCAAGAAATTGGACGCGGTGATCTACTACGAACGTTACGTGGTAGTAAACCCCGGCATCATGTCAAGCGCCGGAATCAAGATCATGGACTTTTTGAGCGAAGAAGAGTACATTGACATCATGGACAGGATCTCGAGCGACAACCAGTACCTCGATGACAGCGATCCCAGCAAATTCATCGCCCGGATGGGAGCCGAAGCAATATCCATGCTCTTGGAACGCATCGACTTGGACGATCTCTCATACGAGTTGAGAAATAAAGCGAACACGGAAACCTCCCAGCAGCGGAAAAACGAAGCATTGAAGCGCCTGCAGGTAGTAGAAGCCTTCCGCGAGAGCAAAGGCGTGAACAAGCCGGAATGGATGATCGTGAAAGTCATCTCCGTGATCCCGCCGGAATTGCGCCCGTTAGTCCCGCTGGATGGAGGACGTTTTGCGACCTCCGACCTGAACGACCTCTACCGGAGAGTAATCATCCGCAACAACCGTCTGAAACGCCTGATCGAAATCAAAGCGCCAGACGTGATCCTGCGCAACGAGAAGCGCATGTTGCAAGAGGCCGTAGATTCGCTATTCGACAACTCCCGCAAATCCAATGCGGTAAAAATAGAAAACAACCGTCCGCTAAAATCCCTTTCCGACAGTTTGAAAGGCAAGCAAGGACGCTTCCGCCAAAACCTGTTGGGTAAGCGGGTAGACTACTCCGCGCGTTCGGTCATCGTGGTAGGCCCCGACCTGAAAATGCACGAATGTGGACTGCCCAAAGACATGGCAGCCGAACTCTACATGCCCTTCATCATCCGCAAATTGATCGAGCGCGGCATCGTGAAGACGGTAAAAAGTGCCAAGAAAATCGTAGACCGTCGCGATCCGATCGTCTGGGACATCCTGGAAAACGTGTTAAAAGGTCACCCCGTGTTGCTAAACCGCGCCCCCACCCTGCACCGCTTAGGCATCCAGGCATTCCAGCCCAAGCTGATAGAGGGCAAAGCCATCAGCCTTCACCCGTTGGCCTGCACCGGCTTCAACGCGGACTTTGACGGTGACCAGATGGCGGTACACTTGCCGCTGGGCAACGAAGCCATTTTGGAAGCACAAATCCTGATGCTGTGCTCGCACAACATCTTGAACCCTGCCAACGGCGCCCCCATCACTGTCCCCTCGCAGGACATGGTCTTGGGTCTGTACTACATCACGAAATCCCGGAAAGGAGCCAAGGGCGAAGGACTGCGATTCTACTCCCCGCAAGAGGTAATCATCGCCTTCAACGAGCGGGCGGTAGCCCTGCACGCCGAGATCGAGGTAAAAATCGACAACGTCGACGCGGACGGAAAACCCTACAGGCACAACATCAAAACCACGGTAGGGCGGGTCATCCTGAACCAATCCACCCCCAAGAACTACCCATACATCAACACGCTCATCACCAAGAAGGCACTGCGGGACATCATCGGTGACGTCTTCAAGCGTTGTGGCGTGGACGTTACCGCCAAATTCCTCGACGACATCAAAGACCTGGGCTACAGGAAAGCCTTCGAGGGAGGCCTCTCCTTCAACCTGGGCGACGTGATCATCCCCGACGAGAAAGACGCCCTACTGCAAGAAGGATACAGTCAGGTAGACGAAGTCATGGCGAACTACAACATGGGATTCATCACGAACAACGAGAGATACAACCAGATCATCGACATCTGGACGCACGTGAACGCCAACCTGACGGCCACGCTAATGAAACAATTGGCATCAGACGACCAGGGATTCAACTCCATCTACATGATGTTAGACTCCGGTGCGCGCGGCTCCCGCGAGCAAATCAGGCAATTGGGCGGCATGCGCGGACTGATGGCGAAACCCCAAAAATCCGGCGCCGCCGGCGGGCAGATCATCGAAAACCCCATCCTGGCGAACTTCAAGGAAGGCCTCTCCGTTTTGGAATACTTCATCTCCACGCACGGCGCGCGCAAAGGTTTGGCCGACACGGCACTGAAAACGGCCGACGCCGGGTACCTCACCCGTCGCCTGGTTGACGTGGCCAACGACATCACCATCACCGAAGACGACTGCGGCACGTTAAGAGGAGTAAGCATCTCCGCGATCAAAAACAACGAAGAAGTCGTCTCCTCGCTATACGAGCGCATCCTGGGACGCGTCTCCGTGCACGACATATACCACCCCCATTCGGGCGAACTACTCGTGGCATCCGGCAACGAAATCGTTGAATTGGTCGCTGAAGAGATCGAAAAATCCCCCATCGAGCGCGTAGAAGTACGCTCCGTGCTAACCTGCGAAGCCAAAAAAGGCGTATGCGCGAAATGCTACGGGCGCAACCTGGCCACCAGCCGGATGGTAGAAAAAGGTGAAGCCGTGGGCGTAATCGCCGCCCAATCCATCGGTGAACCGGGAACGCAGCTCACCCTAAGAACATTCCACGTGGGAGGAACCGCGGGCAACATCTCCAGCGAAAGCTCCTTAAAAGCGCGCTACAGCGGCTACATCGAATTTGAAGAACTCCGCTCGGTATCGCACAAAACCGAAAGCGGGGTCACGGTAGACGTGGTCGTGGGACGTCTGACGGAACTGCGCATCATCGACAAAAACACCAACATCGTCCTGGTAAGCAACACGATCCCCTACGGCGCGCGCCTCTTCGTGAAAGACGGGCAAGAAGTCGCCAAGGGCGACCCGCTCTGCGAGTGGGATCCGTTCAACGCGGTCATCATCACCGAATACACCGGCAAGGTAGCCCTGGAAAACCTGATCGAGGGCGAAACCTACAAAGAAGAATCGGACGAAACCACCGGCTTCCGGGAAATGATCATCACCGAATTCCGCGACAAAACCAAAGCCCCTGCTCTAAACATCATGGGAAAAGGCGAACTCGTTAAAAGCTACAACCTCCCGGTAGGTGCGCACATCGTGGTCAAAAAAGGAACCACGGTAACCGCCGGCAGCATCATCGCCAAAATACCGAGAGCCGTGGGCAAAGCGGGCGACATCACGGGAGGTCTACCCCGGGTCACCGAACTATTTGAAGCGCGCAACCCCTCCAACCCGGCAGTCGTCTCCGAAATCGACGGGGAAGTCACCTATGGGAAAGTCAAACGGGGCAACCGCGAAATCATCGTAACCTCGAAAGCCGGGGAGATAAAAAAATACCTCGTCTCCCTCTCCAAGCAGATCCTCGTCCAGGAAAACGACTACGTCCGCGCCGGCACCCCCCTCTCCGACGGTGCAATCACCCCCTCAGACATCCTAAACATCGAGGGGCCGATCAAAGTACAAGAGTACATCGTGAACGAAGTCCAGGACGTTTACCGGATGCAAGGCGTCAAAATCAACGACAAGCACTTTGAAATCATCGTCCACCAGATGATGCGCAAAGTACTCATCCAGGACTCCGGGGACACCCGTTTCCTCGAAAACCAAGTCGTTGACAAAAGCGAATTCATGGCAGAAAACGAGGAAATGTACGGCAAAAAAGTAGTACTCAGCTCCGGAAACTCCGAGCGGGTAAAGCCGGGCATGATCATCACCGTCCGTGCGTTGCGAGACATCAACTCGCAGCTAAAGCGGCGCGACATGAAAATCGTGGAAGCCCGCGACGCCGTCCCCGCCACCTCCTCGCAAGTACTACAAGGAATCACGCGAGCAGCCCTTCAAACCGCCAGCTTCATGTCGGCAGCCTCCTTCCAGGAAACCACCAAAGTCCTGAACGAAGCGGCCATACACGGAAAGGTAGACCCCTTAGACGGGCTGAAAGAAAACGTGATTTGCGGTCACCTCATCCCCGTCGGCACCGGCATGAAAGAATTCAGAAGCCTGCTGGTAGCCTCCAGAGAAGACTCCACCAGAATGGACAGATAAAACCGGGAAGGGGGGCGCGTTTCGTGCCCCCCTTTTTGCGCGCGAAAACCAAACACCACGATAACGATGGAAGACAACAAAGAACAAACGGACATGGAAGGAAACAAAGAACAAATGGACGTGGAATTGAGCCACGAAATAGCCCAGGGAACATACTCGAACCTGGCCATCATCTCCCACTCCAACTCGGAATTCATCATCGACTTCGTCCGGATAATGCCCGGAATCCCGAAAGCATCCGTCAAAAGTCGGATCATCCTCACCCCCGAACACGCCAAGCGCCTCATGCTGGCGTTGCAAGAAAACATCTCCAAATTTGAACAGCACAACGGGCGCATCATCCTCCGGGACAAGGCGCCCGACGACCCCTTCCCCGACGTCATAGAACCGAGAGGCCAAGCCTAACCCCGCAAAACCGGGGACACCCCCACGCGATTAAAACCACACACCAAACAAAACAACATCATGAAACGTTCGCTATTCACGCTTATCATGGCAGGAAGCCTCATCGCCTCCTGCGCGCCGGGAGGGAAAAACCTCGCCGGATTAGACCCCGCGAAATTCGACCAGGAAATCCAGGGAAAACAAGTACACCTCTACGCGCTGCAAAACAAGCAAGGAATGGAGGTATGCATCACCAACTTCGGGGGACGCGTCGTCTCCATCATGGTACCGGACAAGCAGGGAAAACTCCAGGACGTCGTCCTCGGCTTCGACAACATCCAGGACTACATCAACATCCCCTCCGACTTCGGCGCCTCCATCGGTCGTTACGCCAACCGCATTGCCCAAGGGCAAATCGTCGTTGACGGGGACACCATCCAGCTCCCCCGCAACAACTTCGGCCACTGCCTCCACGGAGGCCCCAACGGCTGGCAATACAAAGTGTACGACGCCACGCAGGTAGACGACAACACCCTGGAACTCACCCTCCTCTCCCCCGACGGCGACGAAAACTTCCCCGGCAACGTCACGGCAACCGTCCGCTACACCCTCACCGAGGACAACGCCATTGACATCCGCTACACCGCCGTCACGGACAAAAAAACGGTCATCAACATGACAAACCACTCCTACTTCAACCTCTCGGGCGACCCCTCCGCGCCCATCACCGACCACCTCCTCACCATCCACGCGGACACCTACACCCCCGTGGACTCCACCTTCATGACCACCGGCGACATCCTCCCCGTCCTGGAAACCCCCATGGACTTCACCACCCCCCGCGCGATTGGCGAACGCGTCAACGACTACGACTTCCAGCAACTCAAAAACGGCAACGGCTACGACCACAACTGGGTACTCAACACCAGCGGCGACGACACCCGTGTTGCCGCCCGCCTCGCGTCGCCCGTCAGCGGCATTGTCCTGGAGCTATTCACCGACGAACCCGGCGTGCAGGTATACTCCGGCAACTTCCTGGACGGAAGCGTCAAGGGAAAGCGAGGAATCGTCTACAACCAGCGCGCCGCCATCTGCCTGGAGACGCAACACTACCCCGACTCGCCCAACAAGCCGGAATGGCCTACCGTCTACCTCGAGCCGGGGCAAACGTACGCCAGCCACTGCATCTTCAAATTCTCCGTGGAGCAATAAACGCCCCGCCCCCCGCGAAAAAGCACGCGCGGGATGTTAAAAAATTCACGTGATACCGGGACGAAGAGGGAGGGGAACATGCCGGAACAGGGGGATTTCGTCGCGAACGGGAGATTTTCCCACCAAATCGCGGGCACTTTCAATTCAATCGCGGGCACGATCAACTTAAACGTGCCCACGATTGAGTTGATCGTGCCCACGATGAATTTAAACGTGCCCACGATCAACTTAAACGCGCCCACGATCAACTTGATCGTGCCCACGTTCAATTCAAACGTGCCCACGATCAACTTAAACGTGCCCACGATTGAATTGAACGTGCCCACGATCAACTTGAACGTGCCCGCGATTGAATTGAAAGCGCCCACGATTTGGTGGGAAAATCTCACGTTCGCGATGAAACTCCACCGTGTCTGTCGGGGGGCTTCCTATAACAACGTTTTTTTGACGCTTGCCGCGCCTTTTCTCAGGTACATGGTGTACTCGCGCAGGAAGTTTGGCGTGATTTGGGGGGTGTTGGTGAGTTTCTCGATATCCTCGCGGCTCCAAAAGCGCACCTCGTCCACCTCGGCCGGGTTGGGGGTGATTTCGTCGCGATCGGTACAGAGGAAAACGTAGATAAACTCCCGCTCGTCCGCCCCCTCCCAAACGTAGGAGGTAAGGAAACGGGCGCGGAGGCGGTTGATACCCAGCTCTTCGAGGCTCTCCCGGACGAGGGCGTCCTCCACGCTCTCGCCGTCGATGACGTGGCCACCCACGGCGGTATCCCACTTGCCGGGGAGCAAGGTTTTATTCATGCTTCGCTTTTGGAGGAGGATGTCGCCGTTGGAGTTGGTGATGTGGAGATGCACCACGGGATGGAGCAGGCGCTTGCCGGAGTGACAATAGTCGCGCGTGGCCTTGCCGATGATCTCCCCCTTTTCGTCCACCACCGGCAGCCACTCCTGTCGAGCGTTCCACGCGCGGAGGTATAGCCAGGCAACCAGGACAATGATGGCGATAAACGCCGCGACGGAGATGATGACAATGACAAGTGTTGACACGATGCGGGATGTTTAGGTGGTTAAAAGGGACGAAGGGCGTTAACGGATGGTGGCGCCGAGGACGCGGGCGTAGGCGTTGACGAGTTTTTCCATCACCCGGTCGATTTGCTTGTCGGTAAGCGTCCGTTCCTCGTCGAGCAGCGTGAAGCTGACGGCGTAGGACTTCTTCTCCGCCCCAAGTTTTTCTCCCTGGTAGACGTCGAAAAGGGTGACGGATTTCAGGAGCGCCCGCTCGGTGGCAAAGGCCAGGTCGCGCACTTCGCGGAAGCTCACCCGTTCGTCGAGCAGCAGCGCCAGATCGCGCTTGACGGCGGGGAAGCGGGGCGCGGGGACAAACGTCGCGGGCTTGCCGGCAGCGGCGCGCACGAGCGTCTCCCAGGAAAATTCGGCGTGGAAGACCTCCTGCCGCGCGTCCGTCCGCTCCAGGGGGATTTTGTTCACGATCCCGATGGTAAGCAGGAGGTTACCGTCCAGGGAGTAGCGCACCCCCTCGCGGAAAACGTCGCCGGCGGCATCCTCCACCTGCAGGGCGTCGATGGAGAGGCCGAAGCGCTCGAGCACCAGCTCGCAATAAGCCTTCAGGTGGAAAAAATCCGTCTTTCCCGCGGGAGTATTCCAGGACGCGGGGGTTTTGTCGCCGGTGATAAACAGCGCCAGGCGGTACTCCTCGCGGTAGTTATTCAGGGGATCGCCCGCCGCGGCATCCGGGAGAAACGCGTAGGCCTTCCCGAACTCGAAGAGTTTCAGGTTGCCGTTTTTTCTGTTGATGTTGTGGGCGATGTTCTCCAGGCCGCCGAAAAGGAGGGATCGGCGCATGGCGTTGAGATCCGAGCTGAGGGGATTGTGCAGCATCACCGTGCCGTCGGGGAGAAAATCGGCGATTCCCTCGAAATAGGCGGCCTTCGTCAAGGAATTGTTGATCACCTCGTGAAAGCCGTTGGCGGCCAGCAGGTCGGAGATCATGTTCTTCAGTTTAAAATCGTCGGGTTTCTCGGAGATATTGAGGGCGGCGTTGAGTTTTCCGGGGAGCGTCACGTTGTTGAAGCCGTAGACGCGGAGAAATTCCTCGATCACGTCGGCCTCCCGTCGCACGTCCACGCGGTAGGGGGGGACGCGGGCGATCATCTCCTCCTCGCCCCGCTCCTCGACGGTGATTTCCAGGGAGCGGAGGACGCGGTGGATGGTTTCGCGGGGGATTTTGTTCCCCACCAGGCGATCGACGTGGTCGTACCTGACGAGCACCTCGAAATCGGCCACCGGCACGGGGTAGAGGTCGGCGACGTCGGAAGAAATTCGCCCACCGGCCACCTCCAGGATCATCGCGGCGGCCACCTTCAGGGCGTGGATGACGATGTTGGGATCGGTACCCCGCTCGTAGCGGAAAGAGGCGTCGGTAGACAGTCCAAGTCGCCGCGCCGTTTTGCGGATAAAGACGGGATCGAAGCAGGCGCTTTCCAGAAACACGGAGGTTGTGTCGGCGGAGATGCCGCTTTCGAGGCCGCCGAAGATGCCGGCGATACACATCGGTTCCAGCCCGTTGCAAATGAGGAGATCGTTCTCGTGCAACTCCCGCTCGACGCCGTCGAGGGTAACAAACCTCGTCCCTTTGTCGACGCTTTTGACGACAATCTCGTCGCCTTTGATCTTCGCCCTGTCGAAAGCGTGCAGGGGTTGGCCGAGGCCGAGGAGGATATAGTTGGTCACGTCGACGATATTGTTGATCGGGTGCAGCCCGACGGCGCGGAGGCGGTGTTGCAGCCAATCGGGGGAGGGCTTGACGGTCAGCCCGTCCAGGCAGATGCCGGCATATCGGCGACAAGCCTCGGGGCGCTCCAGGCGGACGGGAATGCAGGGGAGACCGGGGGAGCGGAACTCGTCCACCGGCGGCAGGGCGTAGTGCACCGGCTCGGTTTGCCCGAAGAAGGCGGCGAGATCCCTCGCGACCCCCGCGTGCGATGCCCCGTCCACGCGGTTTGGGGTGATATCCACCTCGATAACGGTGTCCCGGTAGACGGGAAAGTACTGGTTAAACTTCATTCCGGGGACAACATCGGGCGGCAGGACGAGGATCCCGTCGTGCCCGTCGCCGACGCCTATCTCGCTCTCGGAACAGATCATGCCGAGGGATTCGATGCCGCGGATCTTCGACCGTTTGATCTGCACGGGCGTGTCGCCGTCGTAAAGCGTCGTGCCGATAGTCGCCACCACCACCTTCTGCCCGGCGGCCACGTTGGGCGCCCCGCAGACAATCTGGAGCGCCTCCTCCTCGCCGCCGACGTCGACGGTGGTCACGCTCAGGTGATCGGAATTGGGATGCGGCGCGCGAGTAAGCACCTCCCCGATCACCAGGCCGTTAAGCCCGCCCCGGATAGACTCGTACTCCCGGCGCCCGGCAACCTCCAGGCCGAGGTTCGTGAGGACGCGGCAAATTTCATCGACATCGCGCTCGACGCGGATATAATCTCTTAACCAGTTCAGCGAAATATTCATGTGTTCACGGATTTTGAATTGTTACTTGATTTCCAGCATGCGGCGGATAGGCGTCCAGGCCTTTTCCCGCAGGTTGTCCGGCACCTTCACCTCGTACTTCTCCTCCTCCAGGGCGGCCAGCACGCGTTCCAGCGTGATTTTTTTCATTTGCCCGCAGCGGGTTGTCGGGTGCGCGGGGACAAACTGTTTGTCGGGATACTTTTTCTTCAGTTGATGGATCGTTTCCAGCTCGGTAGCCACGATAAAACGACCGGCGGCGGACTCCCCGGCGCGCGCGATCATGCCCGCCGTGGAGGAGATAAACACGCGGGGATGCGCCAGCACCCGGTCGTCGTGCGACCCGTTGGACTCGGGATGCACCAGCGCCTCGGCATCGGGAAACTCCTCCAGCCGCTGCAACAGGAGCGACGCGGGGATGCGTTCGTGCACGCAGCAGTCGCCGTTCCACAGCTCCATGTCGCGGCCGGTCACCTTATTAATATAGGCGCCCAGGTTTTTGTCCGGCACGAAGAGGATCTTTCTCCCCGCCGGCAAGCTGTTCACCACCTTCACGGCATTGGAAGAGGTGCAGCAATAATCGGCGTGCGCCTTCACCTCCGCCGTGGCGTTGACGTAGCAGACGACAATCCCGTCCGGGTTTTTCTCCCTCCACCGTTCCACGTCCTCGCCCGCGATGCTCTCGGCCAGGGAACATCCGGCGTTCAGCGCGGGAATCAGCACCTTCTTTTCCGGGGAGATGATGGAGGCCGTCTCCGCCATGAAATGGACGCCGCAAAAGACGATCACGCGGGCATCCGTCTCCCCCGCCGCGCGGGAAAGCCCCAGCGAATCCCCCAGGAGATCGGCCACGTCCTGCACCTCCGGTCGGGTATAATAATGCGCCAGGATGATGGCGCCCTTCTCGGCCTTCAGTTGCTTGACGCGCGCGGTAATCTCTTCAGCGTTCATGTATTGTTATTATTGTTGATCACTCACGTTCATGCTAATATCCAGGGCGACGACGGAATGTGTCAGGGCGCCGACGCTGATATAATCGACCCCCGTGGCGGCCACCTCGGCCATCCTGTCGACGGTCATGTTGCCGGAAGCCTCCACGCGCGCCCTTCCCCGGATCAGGCGGACGGCCTCCGCCATCTCCCGCGTGGACATATTGTCGAGCATGATCACGTCCACCCCCTCGTCGGCGGCCTGCGCCACCTCCTCCAGCGTGGTGGTTTCCACCTCTATTTTGATGCTCAGCGGCAAGTTCGCTCGCGCCTGTCGGACGGCGGCGGGGATGCCCCCGGCGATCTTGATATGATTATCCTTCAGCATGATCATATCAAACAGCCCCATGCGGTGATTGCACCCCCCGCCGTGCACGACGGCCATCTTGTCCAGCACGCGCGCCCCCGGCGCCGTCTTGCGCGTATCCAGCAGTCGCGTTTTTGTCCCCTCCAGCTCGCGGGCGTATTGGGCGGTGCGGGTGGCGATGCCGGACATCCGTTGCAGGAAATTCAGCGCCACGCGTTCGCCCCGCAGCAGCGCGCGATAACCGGCCTCCACGCGGAGAATCACGCGCCCGGCGCGGACGGCCTCCCCGTCGGCCGCGAGCGGTTGCCAGACGATCCCCTCCTCCAGCCGGGCGAACACGCGGCGGGCAATCTCCAGGCCGGAGATCACGCCGTCGGCCTTCACCGTCATCTCGGCGACGGCGCGGGAGCGGGCGGGGACGATGGCATCGGTGGAGAGATCGCCGGTGGAAATATCCTCCTCCAGGGCGAGGTCTATCAGTCGTTCAACGAGGGAATCATGTGACATGCGCGTTACTGTTGATGGTTATTTGTTTGGACGGGGAGGGTGCAAATCTCCTTGCCCCGTTGTTGAATCACGTGAAAGAGGAAGGCGTCGTCCTGACCGGGAAAGTCCGAGCGGAAATGCCCCCCGCGGCTCTCCTCCCGGAACAGCGCCGACGTGATGATGAGCCGCGCGACGGTGACGAGATTCTCTCGTGCCCGCGCGAAATACTCCGCTTCCCCGCTTGTTTCCAGCCCGTTCAGCCACTCCAGCCCGCGGCGCAGCCCCTCGCCCTCGCGGACGATGCCGGCCTCGCGGGTCATCAGGTCGGCCACCTGGCTTTTGAGCTGGAGATAGCCGGGCAACCGGTCGGCGTCGCGCGAAAAGAGGGGGGCAACCGGCGGCACGGGCGCCTCCCTCCTGTTGTCGAGCGAATCCTCGACGGCGCGTTTGCCGAAGACGAGGCACTCCGCCAGCGAGTTTGACGCCAGGCGATTGGCGCCCATGATCCCCGTCGACGCCAGCTCGCCGCAGACGTAGAGGTGCGGCACGTTTGTCCTCCCGGCGAGGTCGGACTTCACCCCCCCGACGGTGTAATGCGCCGCCGGCGCCACGGGCACGCGGTCGCTCATGTCGAAGCCCAGGGCGGCGGCCTTCTCGAAGATATTGGGGAACCGTTGCCTGATCTTGTCCGGATCCATGTGCGCCAGCGAGAGGTAGACAAACTCCTCGCCTCCCTGCCTCATCTGCTCGAAGATGGCGCGCGCCACCACGTCCCTGGGGGCGAGTTCGGCCAGCTCGTGTAGTCCCGTCATGAATCGTTCGCCCCGGCTATTGACGAGCCTGGCGCCCTCGCCCCGCACGGCCTCGCTGACGAGGTACGCCTCCCCGTCGGGGGTGTAGATGGCGGAGGGGTGGAACTGTATAAACTCCATGTCCGCTATCCGGCAGCCGAGGCGATGCGCCAGCGCCAGCCCGTCGCCGGTGGTCGACCGCGGGTTGGTGGTTCGCTTGTAGATGGCGGAGGCGCCGCCGGAGGTGAGGAAGACGTTTTGGCCGGTGAACACCTCCTCGCGCTGGAGGGTTTCGTTCCACGTCCGGACGCCGAAGCATCCCCCGTCGTCGGCCAGCAGTTCGAGGGCGGTGTGGTTGTCGAAGATCTCCACGGTGGGGCTATGTTCCACTTTATCAATGAGGAAATCGGTAATCATCCTTCCGGTAGCGTCGCCGCCGGCGTGGAGGATGCGCTTGCGGTGGTGTCCACCCTCCAGGCCGAGGGCGAGCGACCCGTTTTCGGTGTCGAAGTGCATTCCCTCGTCGATGAGTTCCTGGATTCGCCGCGGCCCCTCGTGCACGAGGAGGTCGACGGGGGGGTAGTCGCACAATCCCCTTCCGGCGTCGATGGTATCCTGGAGGTGGAACGAGGGGGCGTCATTTTCGCCCGTCACGGCGGCGATGCCTCCCTGCGCGAAGTACGAGTTGCTCTCCCGGATGCTGGATTTGGCCAGCAGGGCAACGCTCCCGTGGGCGGCTGCCCGGTAAGCGGCGTAGAGGCCTGCCAGCCCGCTACCGATGATAATATAGTCGTGACTACCCATGTGTTTTGTATATCGACGCGAAAATACGTTTTTTTACTGTCCGTTCGACGCGGGGGAGAGGCTATAATTCACCCGATCCGCGGCCGCGATGACGACCGTTTTCGTTGCCCCGGCGGGGGCATGGCGAAAATTCACGCGCGTGTTCTTTTCTTTTACGCACGTGTTCTTTTCTTCCACGTG
>JAIRXZ010000211.1 GCA_031267995.1 Odoribacteraceae bacterium
CCGGGTGGTGCCCCCTCGCGTGCGCGAGGAGGTGAAGCGGCTGCGCGCCGGGGAGGACGATTTTATCCTGGGTTACTTGCTGGACGCGGGTTTTGCCACGCAAGTGGTGGCGTGGCACCGGCGCCACCCGCGGGTGCCGCTGCGCGTGTTTTGGAACGGGGAGGGGGCGGAGGACGGCGCGTTGTCGTTTCACCCGCTGGACGGCGCGGCGTTCCTCGACTGCATGTCGCGTTGCCGCGGTTACGCGTCCACCGGCGGTTTCGAGTCGATTTGCGAGGCGATGTACCTGGGCAAGCCCGCCATGATGGTGCCGGCGCACGCGGAGCAGGAGCTGAACGCGTTTGACGCGGCCAGGGCGGGCGCGGGCATCGTGGCACGGGGGTTCGACGAGCTGTCGTCGCTGCTGGATTACCTGCCGCACCACGCGCCCGACCCCCGGTTCAGGACGTGGGTGGCGCGGGCGGACGAGCTGTTCATGGCCGCCCTGGAGGAGCGCCTACTCCTCCGCGGGGACGACGTTGCCGGGGTACTGGAAGGCCTGCAGGTTAAATAGATCCATCACGGCGTAGAGGTGGTCGAATATATCGGCCTGCACGCGTTCGTACTCCACCCACTGCTGGCGCGCCGAGAAGCAGTAGATCTCCAGCGGGATGCCGGTAGGCCCCGGCTGCAGCTGGCGTACCATGTGCGTCATTTCGAGGTTGATATCCGGGTCGCGGGCGAGCCACGATTCCATGTACTCGCGGAACGTGCCGATGTTGGTGAGGCGGCGGGCGTCCAGCAGGTTGCCTTGCGTGGCGTTGAAGGCGTCGAGGTCGGCCAGCTTTTTCTCTATATAATCTTTGAGGAGAGCGGATTGGCGTAGCACCTCGATCTCCCGCTCGTCGAGGTAGTGGACGGATCGGACGTCGATGTTCACCGACCGCTTGACGCGCCGGCCGCGGGACTCCTCCATGCCCCGCCAGTTGGTGAAGGCGTCCGAGACGAGGCGGTAAGTGGGTATCGTCGTGATGGTTTTGTCCCAGTTTTGCACCTTGACGGTGGTCAGGGTGATTTCGAGCACCTCGCCGTCGGCGCCGCAGGAGGGCATGACGATCCAGTCGCCGATGCGCGCCATGTTGTTGGCGCTTAGCTGTATGCCGGCAACCAGACCGAGGATCGAGTCCTTAAACACCAGCATGAGGACGGCGGCAAAGGCGGCCAGGCCAGTAAGCAACGCGCTGATTTCCTTCCCCGTGAATATGCCGATGATGATGATGGCGGCCGTGCAGTAGAGAAAAATGTTGAAGACCTGGATGAAGACCTTTATCGGCTTGTCGCGCGACACGGGATAGCTCTTGTACACGCGGTTAGCCCCCTCCAGGAGCGCCGTGACGAGCATGGCGACGGCCAGCACGATCCACACGTCGACCACCTTCGCGATGAAGGCGGCGGGGTGATAATTCGTCGCCTCCGCGGTGATATTGAAGGCGATGGGGATGACGAGCGACGCCAGCCGGTTGAAGAAGCGCTTGTCGAACAGGAGGTCGTCCCACCGGGCGGAGGTTTTGCCGGCGATGCCGATGACGATCCTGGCCAGCACTTTTTTGGCAATCAGGTGCGCGATCCAGGCCACCAGCACGGCAAAGAGGAATAACACCGCGCCGTGGAGCGTCGCGAGGAGGTCGGGGGATGTCACCCCGCATTGTTGTAGTAGATCTTTTATCATATTGTATTACATTTCATTCGAGAGGGAGTAAGGCATCTCGCCGGCGACGCGGCGGGTGGCGGGACGGGCGCTCATCTCGAACTCCAGCGTGCCCCCGGCGGCGATGTCGGCGTGGGTGATGTAGCGTTTGTCGTATGGCTTCCCGTTGAGGCGTACGGAGCTGACATACCGCC
Organism: Odoribacteraceae bacterium; assembly: GCA_031267995.1. GTDB lineage: Bacteria > Bacteroidota > Bacteroidia > Bacteroidales > Marinifilaceae > JAIRKS01. The sequence goes on from JAIRXZ010000211.1 coordinate 1,882, forward strand.
GCTTGTCGCTGACGCCGGGGGCTTTGATCTCCAGCGCCCGACCGTTCTCCAATGTCACCCGGAGGTAGGGAAGGTAGGGGGCGCCCAACACGTACTGATCGGTGCCGGGGCAAACGGGGTAGAAACCCATGGCCGTGAAGAGGTACCAGGCCGACATTTGCCCGCAATCGTCATTGCCGCACAAGCCGTCGATGTTGTTGCGGTACATGCGGTTCATGATTTCGCGCGTCCAGTACTGCGTCTTCCACGGTTCCGACGTCCAGGCGTAGAGGTAGGCCACGTGGTGGCTGGGTTCGTTGCCGTGGACGTATCCGCCGAGCAATCCCTCGCGCGTAACATCCTCGGTGTGTTCAAAGAAGGCGTCGGGCAGCGGGGTGGTGAACAGCGAATCGAGCTTGGCGATAAAGGCCTTGTCGCCGCCCGTCAGCCGGATCAGGCCGGCAACGTCTTGCGGCACGTGGAAGGTGTAATTGAGCGAGTTGCCCTCGATAAATCCTTGCCCGTGCGTGTCCAGGATGTTGAAGTTATCCTTCCAGTCGCCGTTGGCGAGCCTGGGGCGGGCGAAGCCTATGGAGGGGTCGATAACATTGCGATACGAGAGCGCCCGTTGGCGGTATTTTTCAGCCACTTCGGGCTGCCCGGCGCGAGCGGCGGCGGCGTGAATCGTCCAGTCGTCGTAAGCGTACTCGAGGGTGATGGAGGCGGAGTTGCCGTTGCGCTCCGCCGGCACGTAGCCATATTGGAGGTAATCGCCAGTATTCTCGTAATAGGGAATGTTCGAGCTACTTACCATCGCTTCCAACGCCTGCCGGGGGTCGATGTCCACCCCCTTGGCCAGGGCGTCCGACAGCACGGAGACGGCGTGGTACCCGATCATGCACCAGTTTTCATTGCCCATGTGCGACCACACGGGCAGCGCCCCGTGGACGCTCTGCCGCTGGTGCGACAGCATGGAGATGGCCATGTCGCGGTTGCGCGACGGGTGCAGGAGGTTGAACAGCGGGTGGAGCGCGCGGTAGGTGTCCCACAGCGAGAAGACGGTGTAGTTCGTGAAGCCGTCGGCCGCGTGCGCCTCCCCGTCCACGCCCCGGTATTGGCGGTCGACGTCCATGTAGACGGAGGGGTTGATCAAGGCGTGGTAGAGCGACGTGTAGAGCATCGCCAGCTGGTCGTCGGTGCCTCGCGCGTCGATGACGTCCAGCTCGCGCGCCCACTTTTCGCGCGCCAGGCCAGCGAGTTGGTCGAAGGATCGTCCCGAAGCCTCCGCCCGCAGGTTGGCCAGGGCGCCGCTGGCGCTGACACCGGAGAGGGCGACTTTCACGACCAGCTCCTGACTGTCATCGCTGCCAAACTCGAAGAAGGCGACGATCTTGCGACCGCCGATGTCCGGGAAATTGTTCCGCGTGTCGAACTTCCGCCAGAAGCCCGTGTACTTCGGCCGCTCCAGCTCCTCGTGGCCGTATTGCTTGATGGGGCGCGAGAAGGAGATGGCGAAGTAAGTGTAATTCACTCGCGCCCAGCCGTTGGTGACGCGGTAGCCGGTGAGCAGCGTGTCGTTCTCCACGCGGATGGACGCCCACAGCGTCTTGCCGTCATAGTTATAAATGCCGTGCTGGAGATCGACGAGCAGCTGCCGGTTCTCCCCGGCGGGATAGGCGTAGGCGTGCACCCCGACCCGTTCGGTGGCCGTCAGCCGGGCTTTCACGCCATAGTCGGCGAGGAGCACCTCGTAATAGCCGGGGGTAGCGCGCTCGGTATCATGCGAGAAGCGAGAGCGGTAGCCGGCATCGGGATTGGCCGCCGTGCCGGGGTGCGCCCTCCGCTTGCCGGTGAAGGGCATCAGCAGGATGTCGCCCAGGTCGGAGTGCCCCGTGCCGCTCATGTGGGTGTGGCTGAAGCCGACGATGGTGCTGTCGCGGTACTGGTAGCCGGCGCAATAGGCGTAGGCGCCAGGTTGATAGGCGCCGTTGACGTTGTGCGGGACGGTGTCCGTGTCCGGACTCAACTGCACCGCCCCGTGCGGCACGCAGGCGCCGGGGAAGGTGTGCCCCATGCCGTTAGTCCCAATGATGGGGTTGACCAACTCCACGGGCGATAGGCCCGCGGGAGCGTGTTTGGTGGTTTTTACCTGGCCCGCGGGCGATGCTTGTCCGCGAACACCGATGGCCGCCGCCACCAGGACAATCGAAAGAATCAGATGTTTCATACTGTAATGCTTCATGTGTTTGTGTGATATTTAAATTGGTGATTATATCTCGCTCAGCTCCAGCCAGCGCGTCTCCTTCTCGTCCAGCTCCGCCATCACCTCCACCACGCGGCGGGAGGCGCGCGTCAACTCCTCCATCCCCAGGACGCCGCTGGCCAGCCCTTGCTCCAGCTCCGCCCGTTCGCGTGAGAGGCTGTCCACCTCCTCCTCCAGCCGCTCCATCTCCCTCTGCTCGTTAAACGACAGTCGCCGCTTTCGCTCCCGTTCCCTCGGCGGCGCCACGGGCGTCACCTCCCGCTTGCGCGCCTCGCGGGCGACGGCCTCCTCCTCCTCCCGCGCCTCCCGGTAGCGGGAGTAATTGCCGGGGAAATCGCGCACCACGCCGTCCCCCTCGAACGCCAGCACCCTGTCCACCACCTTGTCCGTGAAAAAACGATCGTGCGACACCACCAGCAAGCACCCCCGGAACGCCCGCAGGTAATCCTCCAGCACGCGCAAGGTGGCGATGTCCAGATCGTTCGTCGGCTCGTCCAGCACCAGGAAATTGGGATTGCTCATCAGCACCGTCAGCAGGTAGAGGCGCCGCCGCTCGCCGCCGCTCAACTTGGCGATGGGGGCGTATTGCAACTTGTCGCTGAACAGGAAATACTCCAGGAACTGCGTGGCCGACATCACCCTACCGTTGCCCAGGTCGACCCGCTCGGCCACCTCCCGCACCGCGTCAATGGGGCGATCGCCCTCGCGAAACGGGATGCCCCCCTGCGTGTAGTAGCCGAAGGCCACCGTCTCGCCCACCTCCAGGCGACCGCTGTCCGGCAACACCCGACCGGTGACGATGTCCAGGAAGGTGCTCTTGCCGACGCCGTTCCTGCCGACAATCCCGATCTTCTCCCCGCGGACAAACTTGTAGGAGAACTCCCGCAGCATCCACGCGTCGCCGTATCGCTTGCTGACGCGCTCCATCTCCAGGATCTTCTTCCCCAGCCGCCGCCCTTGTATATCCAGCTCCAGCTCGCGTCCGGCAGCGGGACCGGCGGCCGCCTCCTGCAGTCGGTAGAAATTGTCCACGCGATACTTGGCCTTGTGGCCGCGCGCCTTCGGCATCCTGCGCATCCACTCGCTCTCAGCGCGAAGCAGGTTGCGCGCCCTGTCCGCGAACGCCTCGCGGGCGGCGGTACGCTCCTCTCGCTTGGCCAGGTAATAGGAGTAGTTTCCGGCGTAAGCGTAGAGGCCAAGGTCATCAATCTCGATGATGGCATCGCACACCCTGTCAAGGAAATAGCGATCGTGCGTCACCATCAGCAGCGTCGTCCGGCTCTTTTCCAGCCACTCCTCCAGCCACTCGATCATCTCCGTGTCCAGGTGATTCGTCGGCTCGTCCAGCATCAGGAAATCCGGCTCGCTCACCAGCGCCTTTGCCAGGCCAACGCGCTTGCGCTGACCACCGGAGAGCTCGCGCACGGGCTGATCGTGTCGGTCGATCTTCAACCGCGACAGGATTTGCTTCACCCTCGTCTCGCGATCCCACGCCCCCGCCGCGTCCACGAGTGGGATCAGCCGTTGCATCTCGTCGTGATCGTTTCCGGCCACGGCACGCTCGTACTCCTTCACCAGGCTCAGCGCGGGCGACGGCGTCTGGAACACCTCCTCGAACACCTCGTTATCCGGGTTCAGCGGCGGCTCCTGCTCCAGGAAGCCCACCGACACGCCCGCGCGGAACGTCACGGCGCCCCCGTCGGCCGCTTCCTTCCCGGCGATGATCCGCAGCAAGGTGCTCTTACCCTTCCCGTTGGCCGCGATCAGCGCCACCTTCCGCGCCGCCTCTATCCCGAAGGTGATGCCCTCGAACAGCATCTGCTCCCCGAATCGCTTACTCAACTGCTCTACCTGTAAAATTATTTGCATGTCTGCGCGTTATGTTTTTATGACTTGGCCGCGGTTGTTTTGATCATCCCGCGTACTTGTCTGGCGTTTTGGCATTGGTTGTTTTGATCATCCCGCGTTCTTGTCTGGCGTTTTGGCGTTGGTTGTTTTGATTATCTCGCGTTTTTGTCCGGCATTTTGGCGTTAAAACAGAGCCGTCGCCGCCCCGCGTTCTTGTCCGGCGTTTTGTCGTAAAAACAGAGTCGCTGACGCCCCGCGTTCAAGTCCGGCGTTTTGGCGTAAAAACAGA
>JAIRXZ010000213.1 GCA_031267995.1 Odoribacteraceae bacterium
GGGGGGAATGACACCGGTTGAGGGAGGCATGACCACGATTGAAGGGGGGATGACACCGGTTACGGGGGGGATGACCACGGTTGAGGGGAGCCACCGGTGTATCAGCCATCGGTGCATCAGCCACCGGTGCAGTGGCTGAGCCAATCTTAACGCCATCCCAGGTGGCTTCGACAAGCTCAGCCACCGGTGCATCGGAATAACCACGGTAGCGGGGGGAGTAACCGCGGTGGCGGAAGAAATAACCGCGACAGCGGGAGAAACAACCGCGGGAGCGGGGGAAATCATGTCGAGGAGGTGGACAATCGGGGGCGAGAGGTGGACACGTATCTATGAAAGGTGGACGATCGGGGGCGGGAGGTGGACACCTATATATAAGGTGTGGATGATCGGGGGCGGGAGAGATTCAATCGCCATGAATCGGCAGGTGATCGGTGCGGGGAGGCGAGGGATAGCAATAAAAAGGCGGGCGCTCTTCCTGGTGTGGAGGGCGCCCGCCGGGGGTGGGAGGTGGTAGGGAGTCTCGTGAAAGAGATCGGCCTGGAAGGGGGAAGGGCCGGAGTAGAGAGGGGAAACAGCGGCCTGGAAGGGGGAAGAGATGGGCCAGGCCGGGGAAGGGCCGGAAAAGGCCGGGTGGATGTTGCCCTAAATCAGGTCGAAGCTGCGTTTGACGAAGCGGGCGAGGGATTCGCCCTTGAGGAGGCCGTTGGCGAGCAGGGCGAGGTCGACGAGCTGGCCGGCGAGTTTGCTCTCCTTGCCGTAGGTGGCGAGGATGTCGTCCTCCTGGTGGTTGAGGTCGTCGAGTTCTTTGTCAATCTCCAAAGATCTGTCCTTGTCCACCTGGGGGATTTCCTCCTCTTTTTTGTCCTTGTTGAGGGCGTCGATGTCGGCCTTGCGGGCGTTGGCGGCGTCGATGGCGGCGCGGACGGGGGCGAGGGCGTCGGCGAGGGCTGATTGGGCGTCGGCGAGGAGGGTGTTGGCGAGGCGGTGGTCGGTGTTGACGACGAGGGTGTAGTGGTCGTCCATGGCGCCGTAGAAGCTCATGGTGGGGTTCATGGCGGACATCTCTTTCATGCGTCGGGCGAATTCGGAGCGGGTGACGGTGAGGGGTTCCTGCGCGTCGCCGAGGGATTCGAAGTTGACGTTGTACGAGGCGCCGTCGGCGCGGAGGAGGGGGGTGAGGATGGAGGTGGCGTCGTGGCGGTCGATGACGCTCCAGGTGGTCGAGGGGGCGTCGTTTTTGGGTACGAGTTTGTCGATGACGTCGGCGTCCACGCGGAGGAAGCGGCGGGAGGGGTTTTCGTGCTCGACGTGGTTGATGAAGTGGGGGTCGAGCTGGCCGCCGAGGAGGAGGACGTCGTAGCCTTTGTCCTTGGCTTTTTGGATGTAGGTGTATTGCTCGAGGGGGTCGGTGGCGTAGAGGTGGACGATTTTTCCCTCTTTGTCCGTCTGGTTGGGCTTGACGAGGTTTTCGTATTCGTCGCCGGTGAAGTATTTGCCGTCGGTGTTTTTGTAGAGGAAGATGGCCTTGGCTCGCTCGTTGAATTTTTCGTCGGAGAGGATGCCGTACTGGAAGAATACTTTGAGGTCGTCCCACTTGGCCTCGTAGTCGACGCGGGAGGCGTTGAAGATGTCGGTGAGGCTGTCGGTGACCTTCTTGGTGATGTGGGATGAGATTTTCTTGACGTTGCGGTCGCTCTGGAGGTAGGATCGGGAGACGTTGAGGGGGATGTCGGGGGAGTCGATGACGCCGTGGAGGAGGGTGAGGTAGTCGGGGACGATGCCCTCGACGGTGTCGGTGACGTATACCTGGTTGCAGTAGAGCTGGATTTTATTTTTCTGGATTTCCAGGCGGTTGTCGATTTTGGGGAAGTAGAGGATGCCGGTGAGGTTGAAGGGGTAGTCGACGTTGAGGTGGATGTGGAAGAGGGGGTCGCGGGCGGAGGGGTAGAGGCGGTGGTAGAAGTCGGTGTAGTCGGCTTCTTTGAGGTCGGCGGGCTTGCGCGTCCAGGCGGGGTTGGTGTCGTTGATGATGTTGTCCTCGGTGGTGTCGCGGTAGCCGCCGTCTTTCCACTCCTTTTTTTTGCCGAAGGTGATTTCGACGGGGAGGAATTTGCAGTATTTTTCGAGGAGTTCGTTGATTTTGTTGTCCTCGAGGAAGTCCTGCTCGTCGTCGGCGATGTGCATGATGATGTCGGTGCCGCGGGTCTCTTTTTCGGCGTCGTCGAGGGTGTACTCCGGTGTGCCGTCGCATGTCCAGTGGACGGGCGCGGCGTCGGGTCGGTAGGATCGGGTGAGGATCTCCACGCGGTCGCTGACCATGAAGGCGGAGTAGAATCCGAGGCCGAAGTGTCCGATGATGGCGGCGGCGTTGTCCTTGTACTTTTGGAGGAATTCCTCGGCGCCGGAGAAGGCGATTTGATTGATGTAGCGTTCTACCTCGTCGCGGGTCATGCCGATGCCGTTGTCGGAGACGGTGAGGGTGCCCGCTTTTTTGTCGGCCTTAACGGTGACGCGGGGGTTGCCGATTTCTTCCTTGAAGTCGCCGCTGTTTGCCAGGACGCGGAGTTTGCGGGTGGCGTCGACGGCGTTGGAGATGATTTCGCGGAGAAAAATTTCGTGGTCTGAGTAGAGGAATTTCTTGATGATGGGGAACAGGTCGCCCGTTGAAACGCCAATTTTACCTTGTGTCATAGTCTTCCATTTTAGAGTTTGTTTTAAATTTTACACGGGGCGACGGGGGCAATTGCCATGCCAAAGAGAGGCGGGTGACATTTTGTCAATGGCGACGGCGTCGGTGGCGTTTTCGCGGCGGTCGGTTTGGATGTTGTTGTTTTTCGCGTATCTTCGCCGCGACAAATCTTTGACGGGGTGCCTAGGGAGGCGGGTCACGCGACCGCTCCCGCCCGATCGCCGGCCGGCGTCGGGTCAACATGACGGGCTGAGAATAAACCCATAACCTGATCCGGGTAATGCCGGCGGAGGGGACGCGATTTTTGTTTTTTTGTTGGTAATCACGCGGGGGTCGCCTGGCGATTTCTCGCTTTAAACTTTTGATCGTATGCAAGTATTCGTGAATGACGAGGCCGTCCGGTGCGAGCCGGGGGCGACGCTGGCGACTCTCCTCGAGGGGCGCGGCGTGATGACGGGCGGCGTGGCCGTGGCCGTGGACGGGGAGGTGGCGCCGCGGGAGACGTGGGCGATGGTGGGGCTGACGGAGGGGTGTAGTGTTCTTATCATCAAGGCCTCGCAAGGGGGGTGAAGGGAGGGCGCGATGGATGATATGAACAGGATGTCGGCGGGGTCGACGGGGGCGCTGCCCGGTTCGGAGAAGGTGTACGTGGCGGGGGAGCTTTTCGACGTGCGAGTGCCCATGCGGCGTATCGCGCTGTCGCCCACGAGGGGCGAGGGGGGGGCGCTGGCGGGGAATGAGGCGGTGGTGGTGTATGACACGTCGGGGCCGTACACGGATCCGTCGCACGCGGTTGACCTGAACAAGGGGTTGCCGCGGATCAGGGAGGGGTGGATCGAGGGTCGGGGGGACACGCTCCGGCTGGAGGCGCCGAGTTCCGCGTATGGCCGGGCGCGGCTGGAGGACGCGTCGCTGGACGCGCTGCGCTTCGAGCACGTGAACCGGCAGCCGCGGGTGGCCGCCCCGGGACGACGCGCGACGCAGATGCATTACGCCCGCCGGGGGATGGTGACGCCGGAGATGGAGTTCGTGGCGATCCGCGAGAACCAGCTGATTGACCGCGTGCGCGAGGAGTTTGCCCGCGAGCGGGGGGAGCCGTTCGGGGCGCGCCTGCCCGCACTGGTGACGCCGGAGTTTGTCCGCGCGGAGGTGGCGGCGGGACGGGCGATTATTCCCGCTAACGTGAATCACCCGGAGAGCGAACCGATGGTGATCGGGCGAAATTTCCTGGTGAAGGTGAATGCCAATATCGGCAATTCGCCCGTCACGTCGTCGATCGCGGCGGAGGTGGAGAAGGCCGTGTGGGCGTTTCGCTGGGGGGCGGACACGATCATGGATCTCTCCACGGGACGGAATATTCACGAGACGAGGGAGTGGATTATTCGCAATTCGCCCGTGCCCGTGGGGACGGTGCCTCTCTACCAGGCGCTGGAGAAGGTGAAGGGGAGGGTGGAGGATTTGTCGTGGGAGGTGTATCGCGACACGCTGGTGGAGCAGGCCGAGCAGGGGGTGGATTATTTTACCATCCACGCGGGGTTGCGGTGGCACCACGTGCCGCTGACGGCGCGGCGGCTGACGGGGATCGTCTCCCGCGGGGGCGCCATCATGGCGCACTGGTGCGTGACGCACGAGCGGGAGAGCTTCCTCTTTACCCGCTTCGAGGAGATTTGCGAGATCCTGGCGAGGTACGACGCGGGGGTGTCGCTGGGCGACGGGCTGCGGCCGGGGTGTATCGCCGACGCGAATGACGAGGCGCAAATGGCCGAGCTGAAGACGCTGGGCGAGCTGACGCGCGCGGCGTGGCGGCACGACGTGCAGGTGATGGTGGAGGGGCCGGGGCACGTGCCCATGCAAAAGATCCGCGAGAACATGGAGGAGGAGTTGCTCCACTGCGACGAGGCGCCGTTCTACACGCTGGGGCCGCTGGTGACGGACATCGCCCCCGGGTACGACCATATTACTTCGGCCATCGGGGGCGCGATGATTGCCTGGCACGGGACGTCGATGCTGTGTTACGTGACGCGGAAGGAGCACCTGGGGCTGCCCGATCGCGAGGACGTGAAGGAGGGGGTGGTTACCTTTAAACTCGCCGCGCACGCCGCCGACCTCGCCAAGGGGCACCCGACGGCGTACCTCCGGGACTGGGCGATGAGCAAGGCGCGGTTCGAGTTCCGGTGGCTGGATCAATTCCACCTCGCGCTGGATTCGGAGACGGCCACCCGGTTCCACGACCAGACGCTGCCCGCCGAGGGATTCAAAGAGGCGCACTTTTGCTCGATGTGCGGCGAGCATTTCTGCTCGATGCGCGCCAGCGAAAAGTTGCGCCAGAAGATGAAAGGGAGATGATCATCGTCATCACCCCCCCGCTGCCGACGCCCGGAGAGGCGGTCACCTGCAACGCCCTCTTCCGCCGCGGCCTGCTGACGCTGCACGTGCGGCGTCCCGGCGCGACGCGCGAGGAGTACGAGGAGTTTATCCGAGGCATCCTCCCCCCCTACCGCGATCGACTGGTGGTGCACGACCACTTCGACCTGGTGGCGCGATACGGCCTGAAGGGCGTCCACGCCAGCTTCTCCCGGCCGGACGACCTCCACCGCGCCGCGCCGTTTGCCCACGCCAGCGTCTCGTGCCACTCGCCGGCGGAGGTGATGGCGACGGACGATCTCCCGTTCGCCCCCGCGTACATTTTCCTCTCGCCCGTGTTCGACAGCATCTCCAAGCCGGGTTACGCGGCGGCCTCCTTCCCTCACGCGTCGCTGCGCGCGGCGTTGAAGGGACGGCGCGTGGTGGCGCTCGGTGGCGTGACGGGCGCGAATCTCCCCGCCTGTCGCCGCGAGGGATTTGCCGGCGGCGCCCTCCTGGGCTACATCTGGGAGCGACCGGCAGCGGCCGTGGAGCGATTCACCCGCTTGCCGCCGCCGCCCGTCCTCTCCATCGCCGGTTTCGATCCCACCTCCGGCGCGGGGGTCTCCGCCGACGTCAAGACGATGGAGGCGCACGGGGCGCGAGGATTGGGAGCGTGCAGCGCCATCACCTTCCAAAACCAGCGCGCCTACCAGGGCACCGCCTGGATGCCGACGGCGGAGGTTGTTCGTCAATGCGAGGCGCTATTTCAAGAGTTTACCCCGACGGTCGTCAAGATTGGCCTGGTGGAGAGTTTTGACGCGCTGGCCGCCATCGTCGCCTTCCTGCGGGAGAGGTTGCCCGACACCCGGATCATCTGGGATCCCATCCTCGCGGCCAGCGCCGGTTTCACGTTTCACCGGCGGGTGGAGCGGGAAAAGCTCGAGGCCATCCTGTCGAAAATCGACCTTGTCACGCCGAATGACGGGGAGGCGGAAAAACTTTTCGCCGGCCGGGCGCCCGCGGAGATTTGCCGCCAATTTGGCATGGCCGTCCTGTGGAAAGGGGGGCACGCCGGCGGCGAGGCGGTGACCGATCGCCTCTTCCTCCCCGACGGCAGCCGGCAGGCGTACACCGTTCCCCGGTCGACCGGCGACAAGCACGGCACCGGCTGTTTCCTCTCCGCGGCCATCGCGGCGCTGCTGGCGAGGGGCTACTCGCTCGAGGAAGCCTGCCGCGAGGGACAGGAGAGCGTCGCCCGCTTCGTCCTCTCGACCCCCACGCTGCTGGGGACGCACGGCATCCCTCGCCCGAAACCGTCGCCGCGCGACGTCGCCCTGCAATTCATCACCGATCCCTCCCCGGACGCCACGCTGGCCGAACAGGCGGAGGCCGCGTGCCGGGGGGGCGTCCGCTGGGTGCAACTCCGCGCGAAGAATCTGACCGACGCGGAGCTGCTGCTCGCCGGCCGGGACGCGCGGGAGGTGTGCCGGCGGCACGGCGCCCTCTTTATCGTTAACGACCGCGTGGAGGTGGCCGCCGCGCTCGATGCCGACGGGGTGCACCTCGGCAACGAGGACATGGATCCCGTCGCCGCGCGCCGCCTGCTGGGTCTCCACAAGATCATCGGCGCCACCTGCAACCGCTTCGAGGAGATCGCCCTCCGCGCGCGGCAAGGGGTGGATTACATCGGCCTCGGCCCCTTCGCCCACACGACTACCAAGGCGCGGCTCGCCCCCCTCCTCGGCCTCGACGGGTATCGCCGCGTGGTCGACGAGTGCCGCGCGGCGGGCATCACCGTCCCCGTGTACGCCATCGGCGGCATCCGGATGGGCGACATCGGGGCGCTGGCGCGGACGGGGGTGGCCGGCATTGCCGTGTCGTCGCTCGTCAACCGGGCGACGGATCCCACCGCTGCCGCGCGCGCCATTCTCGACGAATTATCTCTTTATAAACAACGCGATTAATAATTGAAGAAAGATGTTTTTACAAATAGCAAACAAGACGTTTTCGTCCCGCCTGTTCATGGGGACGGGAAAATTTTCCTCCGCGCGGGTGATGGAGGAGGCCATCGTCGCCTCGGGGACGGGTCTGGTGACCGTGGCGCTGAAACGGGTGGACGCGGGGGACGACGAGGATGACCTGCTCGCGCACCTGCGGCGGGAGGATCTGACGCTGATGCCCAACACGTCGGGGGCGCGGACGGCGAAGGAGGCCATCCTGGCGGCGCGGCTGGCGCGGGAGGCGTTGCACACGGGGTGGGTGAAGCTGGAGATCCATCCCGACCCGCGGTACCTGTTGCCCGACCCCGTGGAGACGCTGGAGGCCACGCGAGTGCTGGCCAAGGAGGGTTTCGTGGTGCTGCCCTACGTGCAGGCCGACCCCGTGTTGTGCAAGCGATTGGAGGAGGTCGGCGCCGCCACCGTCATGCCACTGGGGGCGCCAATCGGATCCAACCGGGGGCTGCGGACGCGCGACATGCTGGAGATTATTATCGAGCAGAGCGGCGTCCCCGTCATCGTCGACGCGGGCATCGGGGCGCCGTCGCACGCCGCCGCCGCGCTGGAGATGGGCGCCGATGCCGTGCTGGTGAACACGGCGATTGCCGTGGCGGGGAACCCCGCGGAGATGGCGCGGGCGTTCAAACTGGCCGTGGAGGCCGGTCGGCTGGCTTTCGAAAACGGGCTGGGGACGCGGCAACGGCACGCCGAGGCCTCCTCGCCACTTACCGGGTTCCTGGGATGAGCGCGTTTTACGACGTGCTGCAAAAGTACTCCTGGGAGGAGGTCAGGCAGCGCGTGGCCGACCAGTCGCGTGGCGACGCGGTGGCCGCCCTGGAGCGCGAACACCGCACGGTGGACGATTTTATCGCCCTCGTCTCCCCCGCCGCCGCCCCGCTGCTCGAAGAAATGGCGCGGCAGGCCAGGCGGCTGACGCTGGAGCGGTTCGGGCGGACAATCCAGCTGTACATTCCCCTTTATCTCTCCAACCATTGCACCAATTTCTGCGTCTATTGCGGGTTTAATCACGACAACAAGTTCCAGCGGAAGATGCTGACGCTGGAGGAGGTAGAGGCGGAGTGTGCCGTCGTCGCCGGGTGGGGGTTCCGGCATATCCTGCTGGTGTCCGGGGAGGCGCCGGCGATGACCAACGCGGCGTACTACGAACGGGTGATTCGCCTCGTTCGCGAGCGGTTCGCGCAGGTCTCCATCGAGGTGCAGCCGCTGGAGCGCGAGGAGTACGAGCGGCTGGTGGCGGCCGGGCTGGACTGCGTGTGCGTGTACCAGGAGACTTATAACGAGCGGCGGTACCCCCTCTACCATCCCCGCGGCCGGAAAGCGAATTTCCAGTACCGCCTGGCGACGACCGACCGGGCAGGCCAGGCGGGGGTGCACAAGATGGGGATCGGGGCGCTGCTGGGGCTGGAGGAGTGGCGCGTGGATTCGGTTTTCACCGCGCTGCACCTGAAGTACCTGGAGAAGACGTACTGGCGCGGGAGGTACTCGATCTCCCTCCCCCGGCTGAGGCCGCACGCCGGGGCTTTTTCGCCGAATGACCCGATAAGCGACCGGGAACTCGTGCAGCTGATTTGCGCTTACCGGCTGCTCGACCAGGAGGTGGAGATTTCTGTCTCTACCCGCGAGAGCCGCGAGTTTCGCGATCACGTGATGTTGCTGGGCGCCACTTCCATGAGCGCCGGTTCGAGCACCGAGCCGGGGGGGTACGTTTCGCCGCGCGCGGGGCTGGAGCAGTTCGCGATTGCCGACGACCGGTCGCCGCGGGAGATGGTGGAGGCTATCCGCGCCCGCGGGTACGAGGCGGTGTGGAAGGATTGGGATAGGTGGATGGCCAATTCTTGATTAAACGGGGGTTATATTTGGTTTAACGCGCGCGTTGAAGGTTTCCATGCGCGCGTTGAAGGTATCACTGCGCGCGCTGAAGGTATCACTGCGCGCGTTGAAGGTATCACTGCGCGCGTTGAAGGTTTCCATGCGCGCGTTGAAGGTTCCACTGCGCGCGTTGAAGGTATCACTGCGCGCGTTGAAACTCTCATTGCGCGCGTTGAAATCTCGTTGGATGGCAAAAAACCCTCGCGGGATGGCGAGGAACCCTCGCGGGATGGCGGTGAACCCGCGCGGGATAGCGAAAAACCCGCGAGGGAT
>JAIRXZ010000038.1 GCA_031267995.1 Odoribacteraceae bacterium
GATGACGTTCGGCAGTCCTTGCGCGAAGTAGAGGGAGGGGATCCATGTCCAGGGTTTCATCGACATATTCCCTTAGATAAAGGTTTCCAGGAGGGCGCCGGGGAAGTAACGGGCGAGGATTTGGCGGTAGTTGTAGCCCCGTTCGCTCATGACGGCGGCGCCTACCTGGCAAAGGCCGACGCCGTGTCCCCAGCCGGCGCCGCGGAAGTAACGCGCGAGGATTTGCCGGTAGTCGTATCCCCTTTCGCTCATGACGGCGGCGCACACCTGGCAAAGGCCGACGCCGTTGAACATGACGATGGAGAGGGTGACGACGATGACGTTCGGCAGTCCTTGCGCGAAGTAGAGGGAGGGGATCCATGTCCAGGGTTTCATCGACATGTGCCGTTAGATAAAGGTTTCCAGGAGGGCGCCGGGGAAGTAACGGGCGAGGATTTGGCGGTAGTTGTAGCCTCGCTCGCTCATGACGGCGGCGCCTACCTGGCAAAGGCCGACGCCGTGTCCCCAACCGGCGCCGCGGAGGGTGAAGCGGGTGGGGGGATGGCGGTCGACGTCGACGATGAAGGCGGAGCTGTAGAGGTGGGTGGGGGAGAGGGCGCGGCGGATGAGTAGCTCCTTACCGATGACGAGGCGCCCCCGCGTGCCGGTGATGGCCAGGCGGGTGAGGCGACCGGAGACTCCTCGCGCGACCGGCTCCAGGGCGAGGATGTCGCCCAACCCGGCGCCCAGTCGGCGTTCCACGAGGTCGGTGAGTTCGTCGGCCGCGTAGGTGACTTGCCAGCGGAAGAAGTCGGGCGTCTCCCTGTCGTAGTCGTTGAGGACGTTGGCGAGGACGCGGCGGTCGCGGGTGTTGCAGGAGGCGGGCGGCGAGGAGAGGATCCAGGCGCGGGCGTTTGCTTCCGTGGTGAGGTCGGGGGAGGGGGCGCCGTCGTCGTTGTCGTCGACCTTTATTAGATAGGGGTGGAAGCGCGGCTCCCAGGTGAGGTCGAAGCGCTCGGTGGCGCCGCCGCAGCATTTGGAGAACCGGGTGTCGCAGAGTTCACCATTATATAGGAGTACCTCGCCTCGCGTTTCGCGGACTGCCCGCGCGACCATCGGGCTGGTGGCGCGCGCCGTGCCCTGGTATCGCTGGCAATGGTCGTCGGCGCAGACGTCGAAGTGGTGATGATCCTCGCGATCGAACCAACGGGTGTACTCGCCGCCGCCTCGCGGGACGGGGGGAGGATTCTCGCGATGCTGCCGCGCGTGCTCCATCTGCGCAAGGAGCCAGCCGCGGGAGATGACGGCGTGCGCTTTCAGCAGTTCGATGGATGAGGTGGAGCGCATCTCGGAGGAGATGACGCTGGTGAGGTAGTCCTCCAGCGGGACGATGTTGACGGCGACGAGCCGGGCGCCATCGTCGAGGATCTCGAGGGCGCCGCGGAAGCGTTGTTCTTCCTCCCGCTCCCAGTGGAAGTCGATGCCGATGGTGACGCCGGCGAGGTCGAAGGTGGAGGCGGCGTCCACCGGCGCGAGGGAGAGGGGAGGGGAGAGGGGGGTGGTCGTCCCGTCGCGCGAGAGGAGGAGCGTCTGCCCCTGCCGGCGGGCGATGTACTCGCCGGGGGGGTAGGCGGTGATGGCATCGCGAAAGAGGCCGTTCAGCCGGAAGCGGATCTCTTGCCCGGAGAGGATGCCGACGCGCGGTTGGCTGTCGGGGTGACGCGTGGGGTTTGTCGCGCGCATCGGTCAGGGGCGCGGTTTATCCGGTTCGTCGTCGTGCACGCGTTGTTGTTCGTCCACCCTCACCCGCGCGGTGACTTGCGCGAAGAGCCGGGCGAGCAGCGGGGCGTCGTAACGACCGAAATCGATCAGCCGCGGGGCGACAATCACCCCTCCAATGTCGATGCATCCGGGACTGAAGAGCACCCGTTCGTCGCCAGCGGCGTGGTACTCCGCCGGCCGGTGTCGGGCACGCGGGGCGATGGCGATGACCCACCCCGCCGCCTCGCGCCACGCGATGATGTTGTACATGAGGGTAGCGGCGCGCAGGCCGGCGAGGATGTTGCCCGCCCGCTCCACGGCGGTTTGCCGGTGGGCGTGTCGGGTGATGATGACGCGGCAGGCGTAGCCTTCAACCACCCCGTCGATGCCCGCGGCGATCTCCTCCAGGGGCAACACGCCGCGCGGGATCAGCTGCAGGTGGAGATGATCGGGCACCGAGGCGCCGCATCCCGCCCCGTTGAAGAGCACGGTGTAGGCGGGGAAGGCGTCGGCGAACACGAGGAGATCGTCCAGTCGCCCCTCGATCTCCTGCGGGAGATGCTCGCTCGCGACCACGGTAAAGTGCCGGCGGAAGACGGGAAAAGGATTCACGAGAATATCGAACGACCGGTTGAACATCAGCCGCCGCTGCTCGCCGGGCATGTTGGCGGCGCACAGGGGGCAGGGGCGCGAGGCGGCGGCCGAGGGGTCGGCGGTGGTGGAGACGACGCGGGCGGGATTGTGCTGGACGCGCATGTCGTGCGTCTCGAAGTGGACGCTTTTGCACGCCGCCCGCTGGAGGCGTTGGTAATTTTCCCTTGCCAGCTCCCAGGCGTCGATTTGTCGCGTGAAGAATTTCTCGAGCTGCTCCCCGGATGGCGGGACGGCCTCCAGCTGCCGCTGTCGCGCGAGAAGCTCGGCGGAGCGCACCTTATCCTTGTAAAAGTTATTGGCGAGCAGTTGCGCGATGCCGGGATTGGCGTCCGAGTTTCCCTCCCACCTGCGGCAGAGGTATAACGGATCGAAGATGCGCCCGACCCGGTAGCGGCGGGAGATGGCGAGACCGGCGGCGTAATCCTCCCCGTAGCTGACGTTGGGGATCTTCAGCGCGCGGAGGAGGGGCGTGTAGAAAGCCCTCGGCGCCCCCAGCCCGTTCACGCGGAGGGCGTTGTTGGCGCCATTGTCCGCGCTCCACTCGCGATGGTCGACGACCCCCGGCGGCAGCTCCTGCAACTGAAAATCGACCACGCGATAGCTCCCGATGACAAAGGGGCAACGCTCCCGGTAGAAGGTCTCCACGATCATCGCCAGGGCATCCTCCCTCGCGTAGAGATCGTCGCTATCGAGCTGCACGGCAAACCTGCCGCAGGCGGGGTGCATGACGGCGTGCATCCAGCAACCGCCGATGCCGAGGTCGCGCCGTTCGGGTCGGAGGAGGATCACGCGGGCGTCCCGCTCCTGGCACTCTCGGACGATCTCCGCGGTGCGGTCGGCGGAGTGATTGTCAACGACGATAACATTAAAGGGGAAAGCGGCCTGTTGGGACAACGCCGAGCGGATGGCATCGGCGATGGTACCCTCCCGGTCGCGCACGGGGATGACGACGGAAGCCTCCGTGTCGAACGCCCCGGCAGCGGGGTCAACGGCCTCGAACGGGGGATGGAGCAACGCCCCGACGCGTTCCAGGTGGAGCGTGCAGGCGAGTTCCATCTCCCGTTGTGTTTCGCGGTTGCGGGGATCGACGTAGTCGAAAGGCTTTTCGCCCTCGTCCCTTCCCTCCATCGTGTAGAGCGGCTCCGGCACGTGGAGGAGCGCGCCCTTGCACGACAGGCGCAGGCGGGCGTCGTAGAGGGCGGCGCGGCGGTAGTCGGTGGACATTTCGGCGAGGCACGCGCGGAAGGCATCGGCGCGGATGCACCGCACGGGGCCAAAGTCAAAATCGTCGCGCAGGCACCCCGGCAGGTACTCCTGCGTGGGTTGCACGTGGGTGACGCCGTCTCGCGTGACGCGATAGTCGGAGAAAAGCATCACGGCGCCCGTTTCGTCGGCGAGCCTGAGGAGTCGCTCCGCCGCGTATTCTCCCATGCGCGAGGCCACCCTGCCGATGTAAAGAAAGAAATAAGGCGTCCCTACCCCCTCCACCGACCGCCGCAGGGCGTCGCGAGAGAGGTAGGGCGAGGCGAGGCGGACAATATCCATCCCGCCGCTGTTGGATTCGTGGGTCATTCCGAATAGAGATGTATCTGTTGGATGATAGCCCGCGTGCACACGGGGCAAAATTTGTCGCCCTTCAGGGTGCGCATGAGGCAGTCCGGGTACGGGCGGTAGACCCCCTTGAAGGCGTACCCCGCTCCCTCGTAAACGCCCACGCGGTGGGGGAGGGAGGGGTCGACGGGGGTAGGCGCGGGGATATCCTTGTCGAGGAGATCCTTCCACTTTTTATCGAAGGCCACCAGGGTGGTGAGGTTGGCCTCCCACGGCTCCACGTCCGGCGGGTAGGTGTCGTTATAGGCGCCATCTTCCGCGTACTCGTCCCCGAGGCCGAGGAAAAGGTGGCAGAACTCGTGCACGTGCACTTTGGTCGCGAGGATGTCGCCGGAGCTGCCGCTGCCGTAGTGGTGGTAGATGGCGCCGCCGCCGTACTTTGCCGTGTTGACGATGACGTAGATGAAATCGTAAGGGACGTTGGCCGCCAGGTCGCACACCCCCTTGTAGTCATAGGTCATGAGATAGCGCTCCGTGCCCAGGGTATAGTAGGAGAAATCGAGAAGGGTGTTTTTCCAGATCCCTTCCCGCGGTATATCGGCGCCGGACTCTACCGACGGGGCAAGCACGGCGCGGATGTTGAACAGCCCCGCGTGCTCCTTGTAAGGAGAGAAAGAGAAGAAACCCGCGGTGAACGCCCGGCAATCGACAACAAATTTATCCATCTCCGCCGCCGTGTACCCCTCCGGGAGCAGGACGATGTCCACGCGCTGCGCCGGTTGACCGGAGAGGTGTATGTCCCGCGTGGGGTGCGCGGTGATTTTCTCTCGCTTGATAAAGGGATCGCCGGGCATCACCACCTGGCGGCACTTTTCCTGGAATATCCCCTGCCTGTCCCGGACAAAAAGCTCGATCATCACCCCGTCGCGCGGGTAGGGCACGCGGACGACGCCGGGAGCGGCGCGCTTCTCCCCTTTGGCCTCCTCCGTTCCCCTCCACTCGCCGAAGAGGGTGCAGAAACCGCGGGAGTATATCAGCGTACCGGTGGCGAGATCGCGGACGGTGACGCGGTAATTGCCGTAAAAGGTAGAGTCGACGAGATGCCCGGTGGATCCGCCCCAGAAAGGCTCCTCCCGCGCCTCACTCACGTAGATGCTCTCCTCCAGGTAGTCCCCGACGTGCACGACATCCATCCGCAGGGCTTTATTCTCGAACCACGCATCAAAGGAGCGCTCCCCCGTTTGCGCGATCGCCGGCAGCGCCGCGGTGCACGCGACCAACAGATTGATGATTTTTCTCATGACGCCAGCGTGTTCATCTTAAATCCCGACACCGGAAAGCGTTCGCGGTTTTCATTTGGCTATCCTTAGAAATCCCTCCAGGGAGTAGTGCACGACGTTGGTCATCACTATTTGGAAAGGCTCCAGGATCCCCGTCTCGCGGGCGATCTTCAGCGTCTCCACGTACAGCGGCAGCGAAAATTCGTTCCCCTCCACGATCGTCAGCGGGAAGCCGTCCGACAGGAGGTGGTAATTCATCACCAGCCTGGCCACGCGGTCGTTCTCCTCGTCGAAGGGAGTGATCCGGCAAATCTCCGCGTGCAGGTAGATGGCCACCAGCGCGGAGTGCACCCCCTCCTCCGTCATGCGCGCCCGCTCCATCAGCGCGTGCTCCATCAGCGCGGGGATCTCCGACGGCATCGGCGGCACGTATTTCTCCCGCGGGGGTTCTTCTGGCGTCTCCTCCTTCGGCGGAACTTCCGGCGCCTTTTTCTTTCCCCACGGGATTATCCGCGACAGCACGCCCTCCTTCTTCGGGCTATTCGACTCCTCCTGCCGGAACTTCCCGCCGCGCCTGTCGTCGATCCCGCTCGCGAGCGTCGCGTGCAACTCCCTGATCAGCTCCGTCGACAGCGGCACCCCCCCGTCCAGCGAAGTTTTGAGCAGCGACAGGGCGGCCGCCTCGTTCACCATCTCCTGTATTTGTTCTTTCGACAGGTTGGGCGGCCGCGTGCCGTTCCAGAAAAACTTCACCACGTCGTCCGTCATCGTGGGGAGACCCTCCAGCAAACTGCTTTCGGTCACGTAAGTCCACACCAGGTAGAGCCACGTCGTCTCCGCGGTTTTCTTGTCCAGCGCCTTCGCCACCCTCGTCGCGCTCACCTTTAGCGCGTTGATCTTCCCCAGCAATTTTTTCAATTCAGCATTCATAGTTTCATTCTTTTAGATAAACACGTTTTACTCGCGGCGAGATGCCGGTAAGCACCTCGTATGGAATCGTCCCGAGCTTGTCGGCCATCTCGGTAACGGGAATCTCTCTCCCGAAGATCTCCACCTCGTCGCCGACGGCCGCCCCGCCGGTAACATCCACCATGCAGGAATCCATGCAGATGTTGCCGATAAAAGGCACGCGCCGACCCCCGACCACCACCTCCCCGATGCCGTTGCCGAGGCGCCTGTCCAGGCCGTCGGCGTACCCCACCGGCAGCGTTGCCACCAGCGAAGGCCGGCGCGTCACCCCCGCGCGCCCGTACCCGACGGGTTCCCCCGCTGGAATCTCCCGCACCGCCGCCACCCGCGTCTTCAGCGTGCTGACGGGCGACAGCGGCGCGCCCGCGGCGCTGATACCGTGCAAGCCGATGCCCAGGCGAACCATGTCGAAGTGATACTCCGGGAACCGCTCGATGCCCGCCGAGTTCAGCAAGTGGCGCCACACGGGATAGTCGAGACCCGCCTGCACCGCCGCGCTCGCCCGCGCGAAACGCTCCGCCTGCAGCCGCGTGAACCCGTCGTGCGCGGGATCGTCGCTCCCCGCCAGGTGCGAGAACACCGACCGCGCGTACAACGCCCGCCCCCCCCGCAAAAACTCCACCAGCGCCGGCACCTCCCCCTCGTCCAGCCCGGAGCGGTTCATCCCCGTGTTGATCTTCACGTGAGCGGGAAACCGCTTGACGCCATGCCTGCCCAGCGCCCGTTCGAACTCCGCCAGCATCTCCAGCGAGTAAATCTCCGGCTCCAGGTTAAAAGTGATCATGCTATCGAACGCCTCCCGTTCGGGATTCATCACGGCGATCGGCAGCGAGATGCCCGCCGCCCGCAGCTCTATCCCCTCGTCGGCGAAAGCCACCATCAGGTAATCCACGCGGTGATACTCCAGCAGCGTGGCCACCTCCCGCGCGCCGCTGCCGTAGGAAAACGCCTTCACCATCACGGCAACGCGCGCCGGCGTGAGGGAACGGAAATAATTCAGGTTGCGCGCCATCGCCTCCAGGTCTACCTCCAGCACCGTCCCGTGCGACTGCTTCTGCAGGAACCCCGCCACGTACTCCAGCCGGAACCGCCGCGCCCCCCGCAGCAGCACCACCTGCCGCCGGAAACTCTCCCTCTCCTCGTGCCGGAGGAAATGCCCCGTGCTCTCGTAAAACCGCGAACCCGGCGGGAAAGCCTCCCGGTACCGCCCCACGCGCTCCCCGATGCCGATAAACCGCGTCACCCCCGCCTCGCGGATAGCCTCCCCCGCCTCCCGGTACAGCTCGGCCGGGTCGCG
>JAIRXZ010000084.1 GCA_031267995.1 Odoribacteraceae bacterium
TGCAGTCCGTGCCGACGAAAGGGAAACCTTTCCGGTGATGGCACGGGCTACAAGCCCGCGCCAGCGAAAAGGTGGGCGCACACGGAGGTGCGCCCCTACAACATACCACAATGATAACAAATGCTGTAGGGGCGCGCCTTGCGTGCGCCCTTTCTCGCGTGTGCACCCCTCTAATATTGATGGACATGTACGCGTCATCGCGGGCGACCGCAAGGGTCGCCCCTACAACATTCTCCGATGAAACCGTGGGGGCGCACATGCATGCCAACCGCGGCGGAGGGGATCTGAAAAAGGCTACTTGCCCACTATCGCTCTAACAACTTCACGCGGGTTGGGCGGGAAGGATGCCGCATAAAAAAAGTTGCCTGACCGGTAAGGTCAGGCAGCTTCGCGCAAGGGGTTGTTTGAACAGGTTATTTTTTCAAACTCTCCTTTGCCACGTCGGTGGCGAGTATTTGCTCCTTGAAGGAGTAGGCGCCGGTCTTCGGCGACTTCACCATCTTGATTACTTTAGCAAATCCCCTACCGTCGCCCGTTTTCAGTGTTGCAACAACTTTCTTTGCCATGGTCTTTTATTTTATTTCGCGGTGAACGGTTACTCTTTTCAACACGGGGTTGTACTTGCGCAACTCCAGTCTTTCGGTGGTGTTTTTCCTGTTCTTTGTCGTGATGTAGCGGGAGGTTCCCGGTAGACCGGAAGCCTTGTGCTCCGTGCACTCCAAAATCACTTGCACTCTGTTGCCTTTCGCTTTCTTTGCCATCTCTTCTGTTTTTAAATGTTCTTGACTAAGCCGTTGGCAGTGGCCTCTTTCAGGCACTGGTTCAATCCTTTTTTGTCGATCAGGCGCAGGCCGGCGGCAGATACTTTCAGGTAGATCCAGCGGTCTTCTTCTGGCCAGTAAAACTTTCTCTTAAACAGGTTGATCTCGAATCTCCTCTTGACTCTTCTTTTCGAGTGAGAGACATGGTTTCCAACCATCCCTTTCTTTCCGGTTATTTGACAAATTCTTGACATCTTTCAATTATTTTTTTACGCTTTCCAAACAGGCTGCAAATTAAGCGCGATTTCTCCGAATAATCAAACATTTCCTTGAAAAAGTTTTTGGAGGGGCGTTTTTATTTTGCTAACAGGGCGGCTAACGCGATTGAATTCAGTTTGGTGTCCACGCTGTCCCCGCGCGACGAGAGGACGCTGGGGGCGCTGGCTCCCACCAGGATGGCGCCGGAGCGCGTGTTGGCCAGCTTGGTGTTTGATTTGTAGAAGACGTTGCCGGCGTCGAGGCTGGGGAATACCAGGCAGTCGGCGTTGCCGGCTACCGGCGAGATGACTTTTTTGATGGCGGCCGCTTCCGCGTCGATGGCCACGTCCAGGCCGTAGGGGCCGTCTATGTCGATGTCGCCCAGCTGTCCCCGCTCGCCCATCTTGGCGATGACGGCCGCCTCCACGGAGGAGGGGACTTTCGGCAGGATTTGCTCGGTGGCGGAGATCAAGGCCACTTTCGGCCGCTCGATTCCCAGCGTTCGCGCCGTTTGGGTGACGTATTTTACCATGGCTATTTTCTGCGCCATGTCCGGCACGGGGATTACGGCGACGTCGCTTACGACCAGGAGTTTGTGGTAATTCACGCACTCCATGACCGTGACGTGCGAGAGGATGGCTTTCGGGGGGAGCAGGCCGCTCTCTTTGTTCAGGATGGCGCGCATGTATTTGTCGGTGCTGACCAGGCCTTTCATGATGAAGTCCGCCTTTTTGTCGCGGATGATTTGGACGGCCAGCGCCGCCGCTTTCGTGTCCACGGGTTCGTGAACGAGGTGAAAGAGGGAGACGTCGTAGCCATGTTCGGCGCACACGCGGCGGATTACCTCCTCGTCGCCGCAGAGGGTGGCCTCGATGATTCCCATCTTTGCCGCCTGGTGGACGGCTTCTATCGAGTGGCTGTCGTTGGCGTAGGAGACGACCAGGCGCTTCTTGCAGGCGCGGTTTTTCAGCAACTCGTAAATGTCATCAATCTTGTTTATTGTCATAATGCTTCGTGAAAATATGGTTCGTGCTTCTTTTAATTCGGAAGCAAAAGTAATATTTTCTCGATCGGATTAAAAACAATTTCGCGAGATTAATTCATTTTTTTAAGCGAACACGGGTTAACGGATCTTTTCGATAATATCGACGAGGGTGCGAAATACCTCCTCCACTTCCCGGTTTCCGTTTACCGTGAAGCATTTTTCTTGCTTCCGGTAGTGGTCGGCCACGGGTAGGCTTTTCCGCTCGTATTCCGCGAAGCGGTTGCGAATGGCCTCCTCCGTGTCGTCCGCGCGGCCTTCCAGTTCGGCGCGTTTCAGCATCCTGCGCGTGAGTTCTCCCTTGTCGACTTCGATGCTTAACAGTCCGTTCAGGCCGCGTTCGCTGCTCGCGCGCAGGTAGGTGTCCAGCATTTCCGCTTGCTTTACCGTCCGGGGGAAGCCGTCCAGGAGGAAGCCGGCGGCCTCTTTGTTGGTCTCGATGGCGTTCTCGACCAGCGCCATGACCACTTCGTCCGACAGGAGTTCACCGCGTTGGATGATTCCCGCGGCGCGCAGTCCCAGCGGCGAGGAGTTGGCGATTTCCTGGCGCAGGATGTCGCCCGTGGAGAGATGGAGCAGTTGGTATTTTTCCGCTATTTTCTTTGCTTGCGTGCCCTTGCCCGCTCCCGGGGGGCCAAAAAGTGCGAGGTATAACATGGTGATATGTGTTTGATGTTAATGATTTTCTTCGGATTCACGTTGCACCGGGGTGCGATTCAGTCTTGCCCCGGCAAAGGTACACGAATTTTTCAAATCGCACGCTATTCATAACGCACCGGTTCGGGGGCGCGCACCTTGAAGTCGTAGAACCCGCGCTCGCGGTAGGTGTGGGCGTCCACCGAGAAGTGACGGACGTCCTTCACGATATTCGGGTAAAAGGTAAAGCGGATGCTCAGGTTTTTGAAGATCAGGTTTTCGTTGCGCAAGTTGAGGCTAGCCCCGATGCCCCAGTACGGTTTGCTTTTCAGCAGGGCTTCTTTCCCGCCGGTCAGGAAGCCCACGTCGGTGTAGCTGGAGATGGAGGTGCGAAATCCCCACTTGATTCGCGAGAGGAAGATCGTCGAGGAGAAGGAGGCGGAGAGGCGATGGTCACCGCGCAGTATTTTCGAGCGAAAGCCGTGGATATCCTCGTTCTCCCTGAAATAGATGTAGTCGCCGGGCGCGCGGCGGATGCCCAGCATGTAGCCCACGCGACCGTAGAGGCGGACGCGATTCCTCCGCAGGGGGTAGAGCGGGCTGATGTAGTTGCCCTCCACGCGAAAAGTGCCGCTCTCCACCTCCCTGGCGTTCAGGAACGACCCCAGCGCCGCCGCGAGGGAGTAGAAGCGCCCCGAACGCACGTTGTACCACGAGTATACCCACTCCGCCCCCATGTAAACGAGGTCGTCAAAATCGTGCTTCTCGTAGCCGAGGAGGAAGGAGCCGTACAGTCCCGACGGAATCTCCTCCGTGCGCCCGAAGTCGTAGATAAGGTTTGCCTTGAAATATTTCAGCTTCACGTAGCTGAACGCGCCGATGTAGGTATCCCGGTTGTAATACATGTAATTGCTGTCGAACCGCACGAGGGGGCGATTGACAAAGTGCAGTCCCGTGTAGCGCGCCGTGAAGTAAATGTTTTGGTTGAACGTGTAGCGCTGCGGCCATTGGCGGGAGTAGCCGCTCCACACGTCCACCAGGTGATAGTTGAAGCGCTCCACGGGTTCCACGATTTCTTTGTCCTTTAACATGGTGGAGGAGTAGACCCGACCGAAAAATGCCCCGCCCGCCCATTTCGTCTGCGCCGTCAGAAATTCCCGCTCCAAACCCAGCGTGAAGAGGTGGTTATCGTGGACATCCATGAAGTTCCCGTGGAAATTCAGTCGCGAGGAGAAGAGGTTGCGGATCGAGTACATCGCCTTGTGCCCCCATCTTTGATCCCGGTGCCCCTGGTAGCTGGCCTCGTATCCGGCGAGGTGCCCGATGCCCCACAGGTTATGGTTTTCAATACCGATCGACGCGTTGTAGCGGAAATTCGTGCTCCCGCTCCCCGTCCACGAAAATTCGTCCCGGCACATCACGTGCAGGTCTACCGCCGTGGTATCCCCCTTGATCTCCTCCACGCGGATCATGGCATCGTCGATATTGGAGAGCTCCTTTAATAACAGCTCGTTTTGCACCAGCTCGAAGGGAATGATCCTGTCGCCCGTTTTCACCGTCAGGTGGTTCTTGACCAGCCGCTCGGACGAGCGTTGGTGTATCGAGTTCGCCATCACCTCAAACCACTGCGCGCTATCCCGCGCGTAGCTCGTATCCCGGATGCTCGTTCCGAAGGGGGGCAGCACGCGCACGCGGATCTCGCGAATCTGCCGTCCCTCGTAGGGTTTGAACCGTTTCTCGCTATTTTCCGCCTCCAGTATCTCGATGTCGCCGTTGTTCGCGCGGACGAACACCATCCGGTACAACAATCGGGTCAGGCCGCGGCGATAGGCCACCTCCCTCAACCGGGGAAACTCGTAGCGAAGCGAATCGCGAATCAGGCTATCCGGCATAAACACGACGGGGGGAGAGGTCGGGCGCTGGGCATGTAACTGCCCCGCGGAGAGCATCGCCAGGAGGAGCAGCAGCAGGCGCATCATTCGTTCAATACCATCTCGCGGAAGCCGTCCGACATCCACACTTGTCGTTCTCCTGCCTCGTCGAGATAAATAAAACAGGCCTCCAGACCGGGATCAGCCTCCACCACGCGCCGGCTCTCCCGCGTGCCCAGCACCATGAAAGCCGTCGCGTAAGCATCCGCCTCCATGCAGGACGAGGCGTAGACCGACGCGCTCACGACGTCGCGCTGCACGGGATAGCCATCCAGCGGGTTTATCGTGTGACCGAACCTGCGCCCTTCCAGGTCGCGGAAATTCCGGTAATTGCCGGAGGTAGCCAGCGCGCCCTCCCGCATCACCGCCACCAGGCGCGTCCGGGCGGAGTCCGACTCCTCGAATGGCTCGTGGACGCCGATCCACCAGGCATCGCGCCGCTCGCTTCTCCCCTTCACGCGCACCTCGCCGCCTATCTCCACGAGATAATTCCGGACGCCCTGCCCCTCCAGGAATCGGGCGACCTCGTCCACGCCCAGCCCCTTGGCGATAGCCCCGGCATCGAGGCGAATCCCGGCGCGCTCCTTCACCAATCGCCCCTCGCGCAACGACAGGCGCTGCATGCCCACGAACGACAACAGCGAGTCCACCTCGCGCGCCGACGGCACACCCCCCTTCTCGCGGCCAAACCCCCAGGCATCCACCAGGGGCGCCACCGTGATATCGAAGGCGCCGCCCGTCCGCCCGTGCACCAGCGACGCTTGCACGAACACCCGCTCGAGGAGCGAATCGACCCGCTCCTCCTCGCCCCGGTTGATCCGCGACAACAGCGAGGCCTCGTTAAACATCGACAGCGAGGAATCAACCCGCGCGAGCGTCCCGTCGATGCCCGCCCGGAGATCTCTCGCGCTCTCGTACTTGACACTGTAGCTCGTCCCGAATACCCGTCCCCCGTGAAAGAAAAACTCCCTCTCCCGACAGCCGGACGCCGCCACCAGCAACAAACACCCGATGAATAGATCCCGCCTCCTCATGCCTCAGAAGTGATACCCTATATTAAAG
>JAIRXZ010000027.1 GCA_031267995.1 Odoribacteraceae bacterium
CGGCGCCTCGAACCTCGCCGGCTCCATCGCCAGCTCCCCCCGCAGGAAAGCCACCACCTCCCCCAAATTCCGGAAACCGTACACCTCGAAATCCTGCACCACCGACGCCTCGTTCGCGTTCTGCAACGGCAACAAAATCCCCTTAAACCCCTCGCGCTTAGCGTTAATCGCTATCGGCAACACCCCCTTCACCGGCTGCAAGCTACCATCCAGCGACAACTCCCCCATCACCACGTACCGCTCCAGCGCCGCGGCCGGCAACTGCTCGTTAGCCGCCAGAATACCAATCGCCAGCGGCAAATCGTACGACGACCCCTCCTTCTTCACGTCCGCCGGCGCCATGTTAATCACCACCCGCTTGCCGGGAATCTTCGAACCGATCTCCCGCAACGCCGAATCGATACGCTCCTGGCTCTCCTTCACCGCGTTATCAGGCAAACCGACAATAATAAACTTGGCGCCCCACAGGATATTCACCTCGATCGTAATCGTGATCGCGTTGATCCCGTAAACCGCCCCCCCGAACACTTTCACTAACATAAACTCCTTTTTTTTTCCGGGCGGGAAGGTATAACAAATTCGCCTGATCCCAACGACCCGCCACCCCTTTTTTCAGCCCCCGAAACCCCCGCCCGCGAACGCGAACCGCCCGCCCGCGAGTTCAACCCGACCTCACGCAGCTTCAATCCCCGCGCGCGCGTGCGCGTTCCTATACTATCCCCGCGCGCCCCCGTCTCGCGAGCGTCAGATTCAACCTCGCGCGGATCCAAGAAAAGTTCACGTTTTGTCATCCTGACCGTGTCGGAAAATGAAAAAAACACGCGCGAGGGAGACATTACTGCACGTGAGATAGAAATTATCTCGCGCGAGATAACTTTCATCTCGCGCGAGATAACCTCGTTTTCCCGCGAAATCGGCATCATCTCGCGTGAAATCATCTCCATCTCGCGCGAGATTGAACTCATCTCGCGCGAAATCGGCATCATCTCGCGAGAGATTGCCCCCGATTTCGCGCGAAATCACCCCCATCTCGCGTGAAATCACCTCCATCTCGCGCGAGGCAGGAGTTATCTCGCGTGAGATAAGAGTTATCTCGCGCGAGATAGAAACGACTTTTTGTCAAATCAAACAACTTTCCGACAAAACCGCCCCATTTTCGCGCGTTCCCGTTCATTTTCCGCGCACGTCCGAAAAATCGTGTCAATCCTCGCGTGTATTTATTCCCGAAATTCTCATTTTTTCCGATTTTCGTGTTCCGATTCCCGAAAAAAAAGACTTTGCTTTTTGACACCATTTTTCGACCAAAAACGCCCCCCGCGCCGCTCGAAAACGCCTTTTGCCCGACAAATAAATCCCTCTTGGCGGGAGAAAATAGATATTTCGTCTATCTTTGTTCACGAACAAATTAAAAAGGGAGTCATGGGCAAATTCACTCATTTTCATGTACATTCGCAATACTCGATCCTGGACGGCGCGGCCAGTATCGCCGGGCTTGTAACCAAGGCAGTGGCGGACGGGATGCCGGCCATAGCGCTGACGGATCACGGCAACATGTTCGGGATCAAGTTTTTTCACGACGAATGTTGCAACCAAAAAATCAAACCCGTGCTGGGCGTGGAAGCCTACGTCGCGCGCGTGTCCAGGCACAACAAGGAAAAAGAGATAGACCGGTCGGGCGAACACCTCGTGCTGCTGGCCAAAAACAAACAAGGCTATCGCAACCTCACCCGCCTCTGCTCCATCGCCCACACCGAGGGGTTCTACTACCGCCCCCGCGTGGACAAAGAACTGCTGGAACGGTACCGCGAAGGGCTGATTGTCAGCTCCGCCTGCCTCGGCGGTGAAATCAGCCAGCGCATCATGCGCGACGACATCGACGGGGCGGAGGAGGCCGCCCGCTGGTACCAAAGCGTCTTCGGCGAGGACTACTACCTGGAGGTGATGCGCCACCCCTCAGGCGACGAGCGACTGGATGCCGAGGTGCTTCGCCAGCAGCGAAAATGCATCCCCGTGATCATGGAAATTGGTCGGAAATTGGGCATCAAGGTGATCGCTACCAACGACGTGCATTTCCTGAACGCCGACGACGCCGAGGCGCACGATATCCTCATCTGCCTCAACACGGGAAAGGATCTCGACGATCCCAACCGGATGCGGTACACGCGGCAGGAGTGGTTCAAGACCACGGCCGAGATGGAGGCGCTCTTCGCCGACATGCCGGAGGTGCTGGAAAACACGATGGAGATCGCCGAAAAGGTGGAGGAGTACGAGCTAAATTCGGCGGCGATCATGCCCGTTTTCCCGATCCCGGAGAGCTTCGGGACGGAGAAGGAGTACGTCGCCCGCTTCACCGCGGAGGAGCTGGAGCGGGAGTTCGAGGGGTCGAAGGCTTTTGCCGACGCGGACGGGCGGGAGCGGATGGGACGCGTGAAGTTCGAGGCCGATTACCTGGAGCATCTCACCTGGATCGGCGCGCGAAAGCGGTGGAAGGAGGGGGTGAGCGACGACGTCCGCAAGCGCATCGAGTTCGAGCTGCACACGATCAAGATGATGGGCTTCCCCGGCTATTTCCTGATTGTCCAGGATTTTATCCAGGCGGCGCGCGAGATGCAGGTGATCGTGGGGCCGGGACGCGGGTCGGCGGCCGGGAGCGTGGTGGCCTATTGCCTGGAGATCACGAATATCGACCCGGTGCGGTACGAGCTGCTTTTCGAGCGTTTCCTGAATCCCGACCGCGTGTCGATGCCGGATATGGATATCGATTTCGACGACGACGGCCGGCAGCAGGTGATGGAGTGGGTGGCCAGGAAGTACGGGCAGGACAAGGTGGCGCACATCGTCACCTTCGGCACGATGGCCGCCAAGATGGCCATCAAGGACGTGGCGAGGGTGTTGCGCCTGGAGCTGGCGGAGTCCAACCGCCTGTCGAAACTCGTGCCGGACAACGCAAAGACGCTGAAAGAGGCCTTTGCCAATAACGGCGCCCTGGCGCTGGAGAGGCATTCCCCCAACCCGATGGTGACGAAAACCCTGGAGCTGGCCTGCGCGCTGGACGGGACGGTGAGGCAACCCGGCGTGCACGCTTGCGGGGTGATTATCAGTCGCGACCCGCTGCTGGAGCACGTCCCCGTGATGCCAACGAAGGACGATTGCCTGCTGACAACGCAGTACGACGGGCACCTCGTGGAGTCGATCGGGCTGTTGAAGATGGACTTTCTCGGCCTGAAGACGCTTTCCGTGATTAAAATATGCCTGGAGAATATCAAAAGATCAAAGGGTATCTCCCTGAATATCGACGAAATACCGCTGGACGACGCGAAGACGTTTGAACTCTTTTCGCGCGGCGAAACGACGGCGATTTTCCAGTTCGAGTCGGACGGCATGAAGAAGCACCTGAGGGCGTTGCAGCCGGATCATATCGAGTTTCTGGTGGCGATGAACGCCCTCTATCGCCCTGGCCCCCTGGAGTATATTCCCGATTTTATCAACCGGCGGCACGGCAGGGAGGCCATCACGTACGATCACCCGCTGATGGAGCCTTTTCTGAAATCTACCTACGGCATCACCGTTTACCAGGAGCAGGTGATGCTGTTGTCGAGGGCGTTGGCCGGGTTTACCCGCGGGCAGTCGGACACGCTGCGGAAGGCGATGGGAAAGAAGAAAAAGGAGGGGATGGAGGGTTTGTACGACGCGTTTCGCGAGGGTTGCCGGGCAAACCCGGAGTTTGTCGAGGGCTGCCGCACCGTCAACAAGAGCGTGGAGGGGCTGATCGACAAGATTTGGGACGACTGGATGGCTTTCGCGCAGTACGCTTTCAACAAGTCGCACTCGGTTTGCTACGCCTACCTCGCCTACCAAACCGGGTACCTCAAGGCCAATTACCCGTCGGAGTTCATGGCGGCCAACTTGAGTTGCAATCTCTCGCAAATCGACAAGGTGGCCAAGCTCATGGACGAGTGTACCCGCATGAAACTGCGCGTGTTGCCGCCCGACGTCAACGAGTCGGAGGACGATTTTACCGTGAACAAGTCGGGAGACATCCGCTTTGGCCTGGCCGCCATCAAGGGCGTCGGCAGCGGCGCCGTGGAGAAGTTGAAGGAGGAGCGCGCCAAGAATGGCGTGTTCAAGGATCTTTTCGATTTTTTCGAGCGCGTGGATTACCGGGCGGTGAACAAGAAAACGATGGAGAGCCTCGTGTCCGCCGGGGGATTGGACAGTTTTGAACCGCACAGGGCGCAGTATTTTTTCATGGCCGACGGCGTCACCACGTGGCTGGAACAGCTGATCAATTACGGGCAAAAGATCCAACTGGACAGGGGCAATTCGCGGATGAGCCTCTTTGGCGGGATGTCGGGCTACGAGGTGAGTCGTCCCGCCCCGCCCGCCTGCGACCGGTGGATGAGCGTGATCCAGGCGAACAAGGAGAAGGAGTTGATCGGCATTTACCTCACCTCGCACCCCCTGGATTCGTACCGGATGGAGATTATGTTGCTGTGCAAACCGCTGAACACGCTGGTCGAACAGTTGCCGAAGCTGGAGGGAAGGGGGATGATTATCGCCGGCGTCGTGATCGCGAAACGGGAGGGGAAAACGAGGAAGGGGAAGGATTTCGGGATCCTGACGATCGAGGATTATCACGGGTCGTATGAGATTGCCTTTTTCGGCGACACGTACATGAAGTTCCGCAATTATTTCCTCATCGGCGCCTCCATTTACGCGCGGGGACGGGTGGAAAAGCAGTGGGGAAAGTCGGACGAACTGGAGTTTAAGGTGACGGACATGAGGTCGATCGAGCTGTTGCGGGATTTGATTACCTCGCTGACCATCGAGGTGAATGTCCGCGAGCTGACGAAGGAGATGGTGGACGAGTTGCACGATCGATCGTCCCCGACGGGGGGCGTGCAGCTGAATTTCTTCCTGCGCGACGAGGAGGGACACGACGTGAAGGTTTTTTCGCGACGATGCCGGGTGGATTGCTCGAAAGATTTGTATGAATATTTCGAGCAAAACGAGGCTATCAAGCTGAAAATTGACTAATATTGTGACCTGAAACAAGAGAAAATAGTGTAAACTTAATTTAGATGATATCATGGGAATAGTAGTAAACGAAACAAATTTTGACGAGGCCGTGTTGCAGTCCGCGTGCCCCGTGCTGGTTGATTTTTGGGCAGAGTGGTGCGGCCCGTGCAAGATGATGTTGCCTATCGTGGAGGAACTCGCGGCAGAGTACGAGGGACGGGTTACCGTGGCCAAGGTGAACGTGGACGAAAGTCCGTCGATCTCGGCGCGGTACGGCATCCGCAATATCCCGACGATGCTCTTTTTCAAAAACGGAGAGGTGGCGGATAAACAAGTGGGCGCGGTGCCCAAAACTACCGTGATTACAAAGATCAACGCGCTGCTGTAAGTCGCGCGAGTGAGTGATGAAAAAGGGGAGACCAACGACGGTCTCCCCTTTTCGCGTTTATGCCGGACGGGGGCGGAGGGTAGTTAAGGTGTTAGACGAAGCGTTGGCGGGATTGCTCGCCCGTGGCGGCGCCATCAATTCCTCCCCCCGATCGTCAAAGATTCACGAGCCGCTGCACGATTGAATCTTTCACGTGCATGTAGCGCTCCATATCTCCCTTGGCCACCGGCTCCTTGGAGGGAGACTCCATCGCCAGCGGGTTGATGGGCGAACCGTTTTTGTACACCCTGAAATCGAGGTGCGGCCCCGTGGCCAATCCCGTGCTGCCCACGTAGCCGATAACGTCGCCCTGGGCGAGGCGCGAACCGACTTTTATCCCGGTGGCAAATTTAGAAAGGTGCATGTAGGTTGTTGAATAGACGCCGTTATGCTTCACGGTCACGTAATTTCCGCCCCCATCTTTTTGGAAAGCCTTTTTGGTAACGGTTCCGTCGCCGATGGTATAGACCGGCGTGCCGGTGGGGGCGGCGTAATCCACGCCGTGATGCGGGCGATTGATTTTCAGGACGGGATGAAAACGGTTGTTTGAAAAGCGAGAGGATACGCGAGAGTACCTGAGCGGCGCTTTCAAGAAGG
The DNA here is from genome assembly GCA_031267995.1 of Odoribacteraceae bacterium. Taxonomy (GTDB): domain Bacteria; phylum Bacteroidota; class Bacteroidia; order Bacteroidales; family Marinifilaceae; genus JAIRKS01. The sequence continues at coordinate 6,044 of JAIRXZ010000027.1, forward strand.
CTTTTTGGAGGCTGTTGCCCCGCTCGTCAAAGTAAGCCACCCGACCGTCTCGCGGGAAAGGGATGGCGATGTAAGCTTTTCCGGCATGGGTAAAGATCGCGCCCTTCACGTCAAAACGGCTCAGGGGCAGGCCTTCCACGAATTGCTGCTCGTAAATTACCTGGATGGAATCGCCCTTGACAATGCCGTAGAAGTCTATCGCCCACGCGTAAATATCGGCCAGCGTAACGGCCAGGGCAGGGTCAACGCCAACCTCCTTCATGGCGTTCCAGAGGGAGGAGGCGATCTTCACGTTGGCCGTCATCTCCCTGGTTTCCATCTCTTTTTGACCGATGTACGCCTCCCCGCTCTCCTTGAAATCTACGACGACAAATTCCGTGGCGCTGTGCTCGTAGATAAAAAACTCCGGGCTTTTGAGGCTATCGCGGGAGAGAAAAAGGGTGTACTTGTTGCCCGCCCGTATTTTGCGCGTGTCAAAAACGCCCTTGCAACGCTCGGCGACCTCGTGTATTTTCTTGGCCGAAACACCGTGACGGGTTAAGATGGTGGAAAGATTCTGGTTTCTGGCAACAACCCCTTCGTCCACCTCGAAATCATCCACGGGGATGCCATATTTATAATGTACCTGCACGGCCTCCGTCGAGTCGACCAGCTCCTGCACGGGATTGTCAAGCCCCTCGTCCTCCCTCCCCCGACCAAGGATAATGGCCGCCGCGACGATCCCGATAATCACCAACCCACCAATCCATTTTGTTGTTCGTGTCATGTTTTCAGCTTTTCTTTTACCGGCACGCAAGGTAATGTTTTCCCCGGAAACACGCAACAGACGGGGGAAGTGGCGAAATAAAAAAAACAATTTCCCCGGCGCGAACCAAAGATCATCGCGCCGGGGAAACTCCTTCGCGCGCAAAAAAAAATATTCCGCGGAGCAACACCCCGCGGAACAAATAGACACTAATTTCTATCAGGATTTGGGAGCCGTCAAACGGGAGAGTTGCTCCTCGATGGCGCGGATTTTTGCCTCGGCGTCGGCTCTTTTTTTCCGTTCGTTTTCGATAACGTCGGCAGGCGCGCCGTTGACAAACTTTTCGTTGTCCAATTTTTTCATCACGGAGGCGAGGAATCCCCGCGTGTAGGCAAGTTCGTCCGTCAATTTGGCGCTCGCGGCGGCAACATCCACCTCGCCGGCAGCCGGTATGAAAAATTCCACCGTGTCGACGATAAAACTCCACGCGCCGGAAAGCGTGTCGTCCGAAGGCGCGTCGCCCGACTCCCCGGCGGCGGGAAGGATGGAAACAGCGGAGAGATTGCCCATCTTCAGGAGGACACTTTCAAAGCGTTGGGGATAGCGTTCGTGCCATTTTACCTTCAGTTCCAGGGAATCTTTGAAGGGCACGTCGTGCTGCTTGCGGATATTGCGGATGGCCACGATGATTCCTTTAACCCGCTCGAACTCCTCCAGCAGGGCGACGTCGAAAGATCTGGTCGCGGGCAGTCGGGAGATCATAATGCTCTCGCCCTTCTTGCGCGGCCGCAACTGTTGCCACACATCCTCCGTGATAAAGGGGACAAACGGGTGAAGCAGTTGCAGAAAATGCTCGAAGAGAGCGACGCAACGGTCGCGGGTTTCGCGATCGACGGGCGTCCCGTGAGCAGGTTTGATTATTTCAAGCAACCAGGAAGAAAAATCGTCGCGGAACCCCGTGTATAGAATCATCAACGCCTCGGAAACGCGGTACTGCCCGAAGCTGACCTCCAGCGTGTCGGCGCACTCGCGCAAACGCTGCTCGAACCACTCCAGCGCCAGGCGCGCGTGCGGCGGTTGCGGCGCGTCGGCCACCTGCCAGCTGCTGACGAGGTGGAAAGCGTTCCATATTTTGGTCGTAAAATTGCGCCCTTGCTCCGGCAGGCTCTCGTCAAACAGCAAATCGCCACCGGCGGGCGAGCAAAGCATCATCCCCACCCGCACGCCATCCGCGCCGTAGCGGGAAATCAGTTCGAGAGGATCCGGCGAATTGCCCAGCGACTTGGACATTTTGCGCCTCAACTTGTCCCGCACCAAACCGGTCAGGTAAACATTGTGAAACGGCTTTTGACCGCGGTACGCGTAGCCGGCCATGATCATGCGGGCGATCCAAAAGAAAATAATATCCGGCCCGGAGACCAGGTCTCGCGTCGGGTAATAATAACCAATCTCCTCGTTCTCCGGCTCCAGCACGCCGTTGAAGACAGATATCGGCCACAGCCAGGAAGAAAACCACGTATCCAGGCAATCCTCGTCCTGCCGCAGATCGGCGGGCGTCAGGCGTCTCCCCACCTTCGCGCTGGCCAGGGCAGCGGCCTCCTCCGCGGTGGCAGCCACCACGAAATCGTTGCTATCGGGCAGGTAATACACCGGGATGCGATGCCCCCACCAGAGCTGCCGGCTAATATTCCAATCCTTTATATTCTCCATCCAGTGGCGGTACGTATTCTTGTACTTGGCCGGGATCAGCGCCACCTCGTCCGTCAGCACGGCGGCCAGGGCTGGTTTCGCCAGTTTCTTCATTTTCAGGAACCACTGCATGGATAGTTTCGGCTCGATCACGGCATCGGTACGCTCCGAGTAACCCACCTTGTTGGCGTAATCCTCTATCTTCACCAGGTTGCCGGCAGCCTCCAAAGCGGGAATAATCTCCCGCCGCGCGTCAAAGCGGTCGCGCCCGACAAACAGCGTTGCCTTCTCGCCCAGCGTGCCGTCATCATTAAATATGTCGATTGTTTCGAGATTGTGGCGGTACCCGATCTCGTAATCATTGATATCATGCGCGGGGGTGATTTTTAGCGCCCCGGTGCCAAACTCCATGTCCACGTACTCGTCGCGAATGATGGGCACGGGGCGGTTCACGAGAGGAACGATGCACCGTTTTCCCACCAGGTGCCGGAACCGCTCGTCATTCGGGTTGACGCACACGGCCGTATCGCCGAGAATCGTCTCCGGTCGGGTAGTGGCGATGGTAATATACTCCTCCTCTTCCCCTTCAATCCGGTAGCGCAGGTAATAGAGCTTGCTTTGTTCCTCCTTGTACACGACCTCCTCGTCCGAGACGGCGGTTTGCGCCTCCGGATCCCAGTTGACCATGCGGACGCCCTTGTATATAAGTCCCTCGTTATAAAGATCGATGAACGTGCGGATCACGCTCTCCGACCGCACCTCGTCCATCGTGAAAGCGGTGCGTTCCCAATCGCAGGATGCCCCCAATCGTTTCAGTTGTTCGAGAATAATGCCGCCATGCTTGCGCGTCCACGCCCAGGCGTGCTCCAGGAACTCCTCGCGCGTAATATCCCGTTTATCAATCCCCTCGGCTTTGAGCTTGGCCACCACCTTCGCCTCGGTAGCGATGGAGGCGTGATCCGTCCCCGGCACCCAGCAAGCGTTCAACCCGTGCAGGCGCGCCCTCCGGACGAGGATATCCTGGATAGTATTGTTCAACATGTGCCCCATGTGGAGCACGCCGGTGACGTTTGGGGGGGGGATGACGACGCAGTAAGGGGTTTTCGTCCTATCGACGGTGGAGTGGAAGAAACCGTTCTCCATCCAGTAGCGATACCATCGCTCTTCGCTTATTCGGGGATCGTAAGGCATATACTTTTTTGCGTTGACCGGCAGCGGGCGGGCGTTTCGGGAGAAAAATCCCGTGCCGGGCGGGGACGCGCCGGCGATCGGGAGCCGACAGGCAGGAACCCTCCTCGCCGGTGCCGGGGTTGGTTACTCTTCGCGTTTGGTTCTCCTGGGTTTTTTCTTTTGCGCCTCCACCGAAGCCTCGTAATCGGCCTTGGCCTGCGAGCCGTCGTAGTCGCAGATATACTTGTCGATGAGGATGCGGCCGCAATACTCGCAGACGATAATTTTTTTCCTGGTGCGGATATCCAGGTGGCGTTGCGGTGGAATCTTGTTGAAGCACCCGCCACAGGCATCGCGGTCTACCGCCACCACGGCCAGGCCGTTGCGGGCGTTATCGCGGATACGCCGGTAGGCCGTCAGCAAGCGGTCGTCGATGGCGGCGGCGAGTTTGTTCGACTTGTTGCGCAGCGCCTCCTCGTCCTTGTGCGTTTCGTTGACGATGTCGTTCAGTTCGCTTTTTTTGGAATCCAGGTCGGCCACCTTGTCCTCGTAGCGGCGGTTTGTTTCTTCCATCAGCACCTCGCGTTCCTTGATGATACGTTGTGCCTCGCCGATCTTCTTCTTTTGCAGCTCGATTTCAAGGTTTTGGAACTCCACCTCCTTGCTCAGGGCGTCGTACTGCCGGTTATTGCGGACGTCCTGCATCTGGTCGGTATACCGGGCGATGGCCTCTTCCGACTTTTTGATGTCTATGCTGCGCTGGAGGGTTGTTTTTTTCAGATCCTCGAGGTCTAACTTCAAGTTTTCGAGGCGGGTATTCAGGCCTGCTATCTCGTCCTCGAGGTCTTGCACCTCCAGCGGTAACTCGCCGCGGAGGGTAACGATTTTGGTGATTTCGGAATCGATCCGCTGTAATTCATACAAGTTTTGCAGCTTCTCCTCGACGGTCAGCTCTTGCAACTTCTCATTGTTATTCGTCGCCATAGTTTTATATTACAAATAGTTTATCGGGTCGGTTTTTATCCTGGAAAACCGGATGGCAAAATTAGGAATTTTTTCGAGAAGAATCTCGTGAAATATATCTTTTGTGAATTGCTCGCTCTCGCGATGGCCGATGTCGGCGAGGACGAGGCGGTCGGCGGCCAGGAAAAAGTCGTGATACTTGAAGTCGGCGGAGAGGTAAACGTCCGCCCCCCGCTCCAGCGCGGCCGGGATAAACGAGGCGCCGGAGCCGCCGCAAATCGCCACGCGACGGACGGCGCGCGGGGGAGGGTTCGTGTGGCGAATCACCGGACAATCAAAGCGCTCCTTCACCCGGCGGAGAAAAGCGATGGCCTCTTCGGGCGTCTCCAGGTTGCCGATGATGCCGTAGCCGCGCTGCGGGTTGGAGTTGCCCTCGGGCTGGAGGATTTCCCGGCTGGTCAGGTGCAAACGGTCGGCGGCGCGGTCGCTGACTCCGCGCGCCACCACGTCCATGTTGGTGTGGGCGGAGTAGAGGGCGATATCGTGCTTGATGGCGAGGATGATGGCTCGCCCCGCGTCAGTGTCCGGCGCCAACCGCCGCAAGGGGTGAAACAGCAGCGGGTGGTGCGATACCACCAGGTTGGCGCCCTCGCGGATGGCCTCCTCCACCACCGCCCCGGTGACGTCCAGCGTCAGCAGCACGGCGGTGAGTTCGCGGTCGACGTCGCCGCACGCCAGCCCCGAATTGTCAAACCCCGCCTGCAGGTGCAGCGGGGCGAACTCCTCGATGGTGGCTATGATTTCCTTGATGAACACGCGCGCTATATATAAGGTGTTATTGGAAGATGATGGGGTTGTCCGGGGCGGCGCTGCCGGGTTCGTCGGCGGCGTTGTCGCGATCCTCCGGGTCACTCCCCAGCCGCGCCCTGATTGCCAGGAGTTCCTCCTTGACGAGTTTGAGGCGTTTGATGATGATGAAGCGTTGTTCCGTGTCCTCGCGGCGTTCTTTGAGCTGGGCGGCGGCTCCCTTGAGGGTCATACCTTTTTCCTTGACCAGGTGGTAGATGAGGTGGAAATTGTCGACATCGGCGGGGGAAAACAAGCGGTTTCCCTTTCTGTTTTTGTGCGGTTTGATGACGTCGAATTCCTTTTCCCAAAAGCGTATCAGCGATGTGTTGACGTCGAACATGGCGGCCACTTCGCCGATGGAGTAGTACAATTTAGCGGGTTGTTTCTCGGTCATTTTGATGATGTTGTGACGTTAATCCATGCTCTGGCCGGTGTTTCCGGCGGCCTCCACGAGGGCGTCGAACTGCGCGGCCGAGAGGTCGTTGAAGAAATAGTTGACGGGATCGGTCGGTTGACCGTTCCTGAGCACCTCGTAATGGAGGTGTGGGCCAGCGACTTGTCCGGAGTTCCCGAGCAGGCCGATGACGTCGCCTCGTTCGACGCGCTGTCCCTTTCGGACGTTGATTTTTTCGAGGTGGGCGTAGAGGGTTTCATGGTCGAATCCGTGGTCGATGAGCACGTAATTGCCTATGCCCTTGGCGTTTCCGCAGCCGCTGATGGTTCCCCGGCCGGCGGCGCGGACGGGGGTGCCGATGGGGCCTGAAAAGTCGATTCCCCGGTGAAATTTCACCATTTTATAGAACGGGTGTATGCAGGTGCCGAAGGCTGAGGCCAGGTACACGGTGCTGGTATTCAGCGCCACGGGGATCATCGTCGGGATGGACGCCAGCATCTCCCCGTTGTTCCGGGCGAGGAGGCTGATCTCCTCGTAGGCGGCGCGTTGTTGTCGCACGATTTTGGCGAGAGTGTCTATTTCCCTGGTGGTTCCGGCGATGAGGTCGGCGTCGTTGACGCGCGTGAGCCGCTCGTGGTGGTTTACCCAGCCGATTTCCGGCCGTTGGGCGGGGCGGGCGACGGGTTCCGTTTCAAATATCACGCGGTGAAGGTTTTCGTCGCGTCGTTTGAGGTCGGCGAGGACGTTATCGAGTCGCCTGACCTCGTCGCCGAGGAGGTCGTATTGCGCGGAGATTTCGCCGTTTTCGCGTCGCAGGGCGGTCTCTTTTGGCGAGGGGAAAAGGAGGTTGTAGACGAGAAACAGGACGACGGCCATCGAGAAGCTCGAAAAGAGTTTCAGTAGCCATCTTCTCATACGCTTCCTGACCGTAACTTCTACCCTGTCAAAGGAGAGCGTTTCTTTGTTGTACCTGTATCCTGTTTTCGCCACGCGTGGTTGTGTGTTGATTTCCCGCGAATGTACATGATTTTTTTGAATGTTTCGCGGCCGATCCGGGGGAAACGCGCGGCGAATTATGGAGATGTCGGCGGCATTTGTCGCGTTTTTCGCGAGGCTTTGTTCATGTCGTCGGGGTTTTCTTCCGTTTTTGGTTTGCTTTTGCCCATGATGGGTGAAAATTCGCGATAAATGGGGCGAAACTCGCGATAGATGGGGCAAAGCTCGCGATAGATGGGGCAAAGCTCACGATAGATGGGGCAAAGCTCGCGATAGATTGATTTATTTTCAGGTGTAAAAAAAATTTTTACAGGTGTAAAAAGTTTTTTTTCAGCTGTAAGAAATTTTTATCCAGGTGTAAAAAGTTTTTTTTCAGGTGTAAAAAGTTTTTTTTCAGCTGTAAAAAGTTTTTTTTCAGCTGTAAGAAATTTTTTTTCAGCTGTAAAAGTTTCATTTACTCCTGAAAAAGTTTTGTTTACTCCTGAAAACAAATCAATCTATCGCGAGCTTCGTGCCATTTATCGCGAGTTTCTTTCAATCAGCCACAAGTTTCTTTCAATCAGCCACAAGTTTCTTTCAATCAGCCACAAGTTTCTTTCGATCAGCCACAAGTTTCTTTCAATCAGCCACAAGTTTCTTTCGATCTATCGCGAGTTTCTTTCGACCTGTCGCGAGTTTCTTTCGATCAGGCGTGAATTTCTTTCAATCGGTTACATGTTTCTTTCGATCGGTCACAAGATGGTTTCAATCGGTTGCAAGTTGCTTGAAATCAGGAGAGAGTTTCTTTCAATCAAGGGAAGGTTTTTTGCCATCATGGGCGGTTTTTTGAAGGGGGGACGACGGGACGGCGAGGGGTGGAGATTTGCGCGTTTGGGCGGATACGCGTACATTTGACGCGGCCGAGGGGTTTCGGCCGGTTAATGATTGACTTATGACACAGTATTTTTACACGAAGGGGGAGACGGAAAGGGCGGTGCTGGTTGGTATTTCGTCGCGGTCGACGGGGGTGACGCCGGTGATGACGCGGGAACACCTGGAGGAGTTGGCGTTTTTGGTGGAGACTGCGGGGGCTGAGGCGGTGAAGGTGTTCACGCAGGATGTGGATAAACCACTGACGGCAACGCTGTTGGGGAAGGGTAAGCTGGAGGAGATCCGGCGTTTCGTGGAGGAGGAGGAGGTGCCGCTGGTGGTGTTCGACGAGGAGTTGACGCCGACGCAGACGCGGAATATCGAGGGGGTGCTGAAGGGGCGAAGGGTGCTGGACAGGACGGGGTTGATCCTGGATATTTTCGCGAAACGGGCACGGACGACGGAGGCGAAGGCGCAGGTGGAGCTGGCTCAATACCAGTATCTTCTGCCGCGACTGACGGGGATGTGGACGCACCTGGAACGGCAGAAAGGGGGGATCGGGCTGAGGGGGCCGGGGGAGACGGAGATCGAGACTGACCGGCGGATTATCCGGGATAAGATCGCGCGGTTGAAGGAGCAGCTGGCACGGATTGACAGACAGATGGTTACGCAGCGGAAGGGGCGGGGGAAGTTGACGCGGGTGGCGCTGGTGGGGTACACGAACGCGGGTAAGTCGACGCTGATGAACGTGTTGAGCAAGTCGGAGGTGTTCGCGGAGAATAAGTTGTTCGCGACGCTGGACACGACGGTGAGGAAGGTGGCGCTGAGGAACGTGCCGGTGTTGCTGGCTGATACTGTTGGGTTTATCAGGAAGTTGCCGCATCATTTGGTGGAGGCTTTCAAGTCGACGCTGGACGAGGTGAGGGAGGCTGACGTGATTTTGCACGTGGTGGACGTGTCGCACCCGCGGTTCGAGGAGCAGATGGAGGTGGTGAACGAGACGCTGGCGGGGTTGCTGGACGCGCCGAGGCCTACTATCGTGGTTTTTAACAAGATCGACGCTTTCACGCACGTGGTGAAGGAGACGGATGATTTGACGCCGGTGGAACGGGAGAATTATAGCCTGGAGGACCTGAAACAGATGTGGATGGCTAAAGAGGGGGAGGCGCGCGTGTACGTGTCGGCGACGAGACGGGAGAATATCGAGGAGCTGAGGGAGAGGTTGTACGAGGTGGCAAGGGAGGTGCATTCCGCCCGGTTCCCGTTTAATGATTTTTTGTACGAGGAGGGGACGGTGTAGGGGGAGACGACGGGGCGTTTTCGGTTATCTTCAGGGCTTTATTCATTGTTGACGGGGCGTTAGCCGTTATTGACGGGGCGTTATTAGTTTTCGCCGGGGCGTTATTCATTATTGGCGGGGCGCCAGGATTTTTCACGGGTTTTCGCGGGTTATTTTTGGATTTCCACGAGGTGGACGCCGGGGCTTTTTTCGCTGACGGAGAGGATGGTGTAGCCTTGCTCGGCGGCGGATCGGGGGATGTTTTCGAGGGGTTCGCCGGCGGTGAGGAGGACGCGGAGGGTGTCGCCGGGATGGAGCTTGTCGAGGGCGATTTTTACCTTGACGAAGGTCATGGGGCAGTGGTCGCGGGTGATGTCGAGGTGGTTGGTGGTCATATAAAGAGTGTTTGGCCTCCTTCGGAGAGGGCGAGGAAGGTGGGGACGCCGATGACGTCGCGGATTTCGGGGATGAAGTCTTCGCGCTTGAGGCCGAGGACGTTCATGGCCATTTCGCAGGCGTAAAGGTGGATGCCGAGCTGGCAGGCTGCTTCGACGAGTTGTTCGAGGGTGGCGACGTTGCGTTTTTTCATGAGGGAACGGAAGATTTTCGGGCCTATCCCGCAGAAGTTGAAGCGACTGAGGGGGGCTACGCGGAGGCCGCCCATGAGGATGCCGAAGACGCGGGGGAGGAGGCCGGAGCCGACGGGGGAGCGGCCGCGCTTGCATTTGATGGCGTCCAAGCCCCAAAAGGTGAAGAAGATGTTGACGTGGTAGCCGGTGGCGGCGGCGCCGGTGGCGAGGGTGAAGGCGGCGGTGAGCTTGTCGAAGTCGCCGCTGAAGGCGATGATGGATAGTTTTTTGGGTGTCATGGGGTTTGGTGTTGGTGGTTTCCACAGGCTGGGCAGGCGGGTGTTTTCTTGATTTTCACTGTTTTGAAGTTCATTGTTTTGGCGTCGACGAGGAGTAGGCGGTTGGTGAGGGGGGTGCCGGCGCCGGTGATGATTTTGATGGTTTCGGCGGCTTGTATGGCGCCGAGGATGCCGGCGACGGCGCCAAGGATGCCGGCGCGGGAGCAGGTGGGGGTGTCGTCGGGCGAGGGGGGAGCGGGGAAGAGGCAGCGGTAGCAGGCGGCGCCGGGGACGCGGGTGAGGGTCTGGCCGTTGAAGCGGTTGATGCCGGCGGTGGAGAAGGGTTTGGCGGCGAGGATGCAGGTGTCGTTGACGAGGTATTTGGCGGTGAAGTTGTCCGTGGCTTCGACGATGAAGTCGTAGTCGGTGATGATGGGGAGGGCGTTCGCGGGGTCGAGGGGGTCGGGGTGGATGATGACGCGGGTGTCGGGGTTGAGGGCGTTGATTTTTTGACGGGCGGAGGTGGTTTTGGGTTTGCCGATGTCGGGGGTGAGGTGGATGATTTGTCGCTGCAGGTTGCTGGTTTCTACTTGTTCACCGTCGATGAGGCCGATGGTTCCGATGCCGGCGGCGGCGAGGTAGTAGGCGACGGGGGAGCCTAATCCGCCCAGTCCCACGATGAGGACGCGGGAGGCGAGGAGGCGCTGCTGGCCGGTGTCGCCGATTTCCTGGAGGAGGATGTTGCGGCTGTAGCGCTGGAGTTGTTCGTCGGTGTAGTCCATGTGTTCGGGGTTTTTCCGTGCAAAGATGGCGGGAAATGGCGGGAAAACCATGCGGGGGCGATGGTATTTTCGAGGGGGGCGCCCTTTTTTTCGCGTGTAATTGAGTACATTCGCGATCGCTGTCCCGATGGTCGGGGTGGTGTAATTTGGTTGTTCATGGAGTTTTTCGAGCAGTTTCTTGATGTTTTCTTGCATTTGGATGTTCACCTGAATACGTGGGTGGAGCGGTATGACGTTTGGGTGTACGCGATTCTTTTTTTGGTGATTTTTTGCGAGACTGGGCTGGTGGTGACGCCGTTTTTGCCTGGGGATTCGCTGCTTTTCGTGGCGGGGGCGCTGTCGGCGACGACGATCCTGGACGTGCACGCGCTGTTGCTGTTGCTGGCGGGGGCGGCGATCGCGGGGGACGCGGCGAATTACACGATCGGGCTGTTTTTTGGCAAACGGCTGTTTCGTAATCCCCGTTCAAAGGTTTTCAGGCAGAGTTATTTGGATAAGACGCACGCTTTTTACGAGAGGCACGGGGGGAAGACGATTATTTTGGCGCGGTTCGTGCCGATCGTGCGGACGTTTGCCCCGTTCGTGGCGGGGATGGGGAGGATGACTTACAGGCGTTTCGCGGTGTTTAACGTGGTGGGAGGGGTGGCGTGGAGCGCCGTTTTCCTGTACGCGGGGTTTTTGTTTGGCGAGTGGCCGTTTGTGAAAAGGAACCTGGAGTTTTTGATGATCGGGATTATTTTTGTTTCCGTGCTGCCGATGGTGGTGGAGATTGGACGCGGGTGGGCGAAGAAGAGGTCGATTAAACTGTCTAAATAATTTATCATGGCACATTTTTTAAAGGAGGAAGCGCTTAATTATCACGCGCAAGGGAAGCCGGGAAAGATCGAGGTTGTCCCGACGAAGCCTTATTCGACGCAGGCGGATTTGTCGCTTGCTTATTCGCCAGGGGTGGCCGAGCCGTGCCTGGAGATCGAGGCTAACGCGGAGGATGCTTACCGGTACACGGCGAAGGGGAATCTTGTTGCCGTGATCTCGAACGGGACGGCGGTGCTGGGTCTGGGTAATATCGGGGCGCTGGCGGGGAAGCCGGTGATGGAGGGAAAGGGACTGCTGTTTAAGATTTTCGCTGATATTGATGTTTTTGACGTGGAGGTGGATACGAGGGACGTGGATAAGTTCGTGGAGACGGTGAAGCTGATTTCTCCGACTTTCGGGGGGATTAATCTCGAGGATATTAAGGCGCCGGAGTGTTTCGCGATCGAGGAGCGGCTGAAACGGGAGTTGCAGATTCCCGTGATGCATGATGATCAGCACGGGACGGCGATTATTTCTTCGGCGGCGCTGCTGAACGCGATAGAGGTGGCGGGGAAGCGTATCGAGGAGGTGCAGGTGGTGGTGAACGGGGCGGGGGCTTCGGCGGTGGCTTGCACGAAGTTGTACCTGCAGCTGGGGGTGCTGCCGGGGAACGTGGTGATGTGCGATAGCAAGGGGGTGATTCATGTTTCGCGCGAGGATTTGAACGAGAGTAAGCGGGCGTTCGCGACTGATCGCGACGTGCATACGCTGGAGGAGGCGATTCGCGGGGCGGATGTGTTTCTCGGTCTTTCGACGGCTGACGTGCTGACGGGGGAGATGATTCGCTCGATGGGCGAGCGTCCCGTGGTTTTCGCGCTGGCTAACCCGAATCCGGAGATCGGGTACGAGGAGGCGGTGGCGTCGCGACCGGATATTATTTTTGCCACGGGGCGAAGCGATTACCCCAATCAGGTGAATAACGTGCTGGGGTTCCCGTATATTTTCCGTGGGGCGCTGGACGTGCGCGCGACGTGTATTAACGAGGAGATGAAGATTGCTGCCGTGCGCGCGCTGGCGGCGCTGGCAAAGGAGCCGGTGCCGGATACGGTGGCGGCGGCGTATAATAAGGAGAATATCGTGTTCGGGCGAGATTACCTGATCCCCAAACCGATGGATCCGCGGCTGATTACTGCCGTGGCCGTGGCCGTGGCGCGGGCGGCGATCGAGTCGGGGGTGGCCAGGGTGGAGATCACGGATTGGGAGGCGTATACTTACGCGCTGGAGGCGAGGATGGGACAGAATAGTTCGCTGATGCGCGATATCCGGGGGAAGGCGCGGCGGTCGCCCCGACGGATTGTTTTTTCGGACGGGTGTAATCCGCGGGTGTTGCAGGCGGCGAGGAGTTTGGTGTATCTCGGTATCGCGCGTCCAGTTTTGGTGGGCGATGCCGGGCATATCGCACGGCTGATGAGCGAGAATCATATTGACGGAGAGGGGATCACCGTGGTCGATCCGTGGGGCGAGACGGAGGGGCTGCGACGGGAACGGTACGCGCATCTTCTGTTCCAAAAGCGCCAACGGAGAGGGATCACGCTGGCCGATGCTTACGAACGGATGAACGCGCTGGATTATTTTGCCCTGATGATGGTGGAGGGGGGGGATGCCGATGGGTGTATCTTGCACCAGGTTGACGGGGGCATGGGGACGTTGCGACCGCTTTTGCAGATTATCGGCGCTGATGAGGGGCACGTGGCGGGTATGTATATCGTGCTGAACAAGAAAGGGACGATGTTTTTTTCCGACGTGCTGATGGACGCGAAGCCCACGGCGGAGTCGCTGGTGAGGACGACGCTCCTGACGGCGGCGGCGATTAAACGCTTTAATATAGAGCCGAAGATCGCGCTGCTCTCTTTTTCTAATTTCGGTTCCGTTGCCGAGGAGGGGACGCGGAAGGTGGCGCGCGCGGTGGAGATTTTGCACGCGGAGCATCCGGAGTTGCTGGTGGACGGGGAGATGCAGGCGAATATGGCGCTTAACGGGAAACAACGCTTTAGCAAGTTTCCGTTCAATAAGTTGAGGGATGAACGGGCGAATACGTTTATCTTTCCTTGCTTGAGTTCGGGGAATATTTTGGGAAAATTTATCCGGGAAATGGGCGAGTCGGAGCTGGTAGGCCCCATCCTGCTGGGGCTTTCCAAGCCCGTGCACGTGATGTCGGAGGATGCCTCGGCGCGCGATTTGGTGAATATCGCGGCTATCGCGACGATGGATGCCCAGGGGAGTAATTAAATGACGCCCGAAGGCCGGGCACAATGTTAATGGTATGAAAGAGAACGCACTTAGCTGGATTTGTTTTGTCGCCTTTGTCCTGGTGATGTTGCTCCTGGACTTGGGGGTGTTCCACAAGAAGGATACGGTGATGAAGGTTAAAACGGCGCTGGGCTGGAGCCTTTTTTGGATTACTCTGGCGCTGACGTTTAATGCTTTGGTTTATTTTACGCTCGGACGAGAGAAGGCGCTGGATTTCTTTACTGCTTACCTGCTGGAGAAGTCGCTGAGCGTGGATAATCTCTTCATATTTATTATGATTTTCGGCTATTTTTCTATTCATCCGAGGCATCAGCATAAGATTTTGTTTTGGGGGATTTTCGGGGCGCTGATTATGCGGGCGGTTTTTATTTTTGCCGGGGTGGCGCTGATTGATAAGTTCGAGTGGATTATGTATGTTTTTGGCGCTTTCCTTATCTACACGGGACTTAGTATGTTGAAGAAGGAGGAGTCGCCTGAGTTTCACCCCGAAAGAAATATTATTATCAGGATTTTTAAGCGGATTATGCCCGTCGCGGCCGATAATCCGAAGGGGGTGTTTTTTCGGCGCATCGATGGGAGAGTTTACGCGACTACTTTTTTTATCACGCTGCTTTTTATCGAGATTTCCGATTTGATTTTTGCCGTCGATTCTATTCCTGCCGTGCTTTCTGTTTCCAATGATACGTTTATCGTGTTCACTTCTAACATTTTTGCTATACTTGGGCTGCGGGCGTTGTACTTTGCCCTGAACGGTATCATGCGCTATTTTTATTATTTGAGCTACGCGCTTGCCGGTATTCTTTCTTTTATCGGCATTAAGATGTGCGTGAACGAGTTGACGCGTGATATTGAGGCGCCGTTTCATATTTCTAATATTGTATCGCTTGGGGTGATTGTTGCCTTGCTTGCCGTGGCTATCGGCGCCTCCGTTTGGAAAAAACGGAGGGAGGGGGGACAGTAATTTTGTTCGCCGTTTGTCGGTTTTTCGCGAGTGTCTGAGGTGCTAATAAAAGCATCTGCCGGTCTGTACGCCGCTTCCTATCAGTAATATTCGTCTCCAAACGGGCAGTACGGGGAGGGTTGTTGCTCCCAACAAACAGGCCGTGTTTTCTACGCTCCTCCCCTCCCCCATTTTATTTATTTTCGGCCGGGCAAGCAACCCTTGGGGGGAAGGCGCATCTTTAGCATACATTTTAAGTAATAAGAATTAAAAAATTGGGATTATGAAAAGACTTCTTTTTTTCGCATTGTGCGCGAGCGTTTGCTTCTGCGCGTGCTCCGATGACGGTGTCGATAACAACAACGGAGTAGACAAAAACTACCAAGCCAAGAATTTTATCAAGGAAAACCTGGACAGGGCTAAATACTCCGTCACGCGGACGGTTTCCGATCAACCTACCGAGATTTCGCTGGACAATGGCGTGAAGATGACCATCCCCGGTGGTACCGTGTTTACTAAAAACAACGGCACCCCCATCACGGGCGAGTACACCGTGGAGATTTACACCATGCTCACGCCCAGCCAGGTGATTCTTTCCGGGACAAATACCAACTTTCGTGGCGGCAGCTACCTGGAATCGTACGGGTTCTTTAACATCAACGTGTTGCAGAACGGACAAGCCGTTGATCAGAGCATGAAACAATTCATCAACGTTAGCCTTCCGACGGAGGAAGACGATTACACGTGGGCGCAGCTTTGGGCAGGAGGCGATGAAGACGACCAGTTCGCGTGGGAAGAGGTGCCCGATTCCTTGGCCAATGCCTTTATTCAGGGCAGAGATCAGGATAAAGGGGTGGTCTCCTTCAACAAAGTCTTCAACTTCCAATTCAAGAAGTTAGGGTGGTATAACTGCGACGTCTACTGGAACGTGGGGAACAACACCACCGTTACCGTTGCCCTCACCGGGCGCGTGGGCGCGTTGGCAGATTACCAGGGCTATTCGGGCGACACGTTTGTGTTCTTCAAGGCGAAGGCTTCCAATGTCATTGCACAACTTTACACGAGCGTAAATGCTACCACGGTACAGAGTTATGACAACAGTATGCCCGTCGGTACGGAGGGAACGTTGATTGCCTTCTCCGTCAAGGATGGCGAGTGCGGACTGGCTTCCAGGGAGATCACGATCACGGAAAACCAACAGGAGACACTCGAACTGTTGCCCGTCGACAAGGAGACCGTGCTGGAGACGTTGTCGGCGCTCGACGTCGAGTAGCAGGGAAGTGCCCGCGTGTCGGCCGAAGGGAGGCACGCGGACACCCCGCCTTTCTTTCGCAAAAATTTCAACACAAATATTTTACACACACACGCTAAAAAATTATTACGTATGAAACAGATTTTTTTAACCATGATTTGCGCGGTGGCGCTATGCTGCTCGTGCTCGGATGATGACGGTGACAAGAACAAGAATTACCAGGCTGCCAATTTCATCAGCGATAACCTAAGTAAGGCCAGACAGACGTTCACGCTCGACGTGTCCAGCGATCCGAAGGAACTCACCCTCACGAATGGGGTGAAGTTGACCATCCCCGGTGGCGACGTGTTTACCAAGAACAATACTCCCATCACGGGAAAGTACACGGTGGAGATCCTCTCCATGCTCAAGCCCAGCGAGATGATCCTGGCGGGTTGCAATACCAACTACCGTGGCGGGTATTACCTGGAATCGGACGGTTTCTTCCACGTGAAGGTGTTGAAGGACGGTGCGTCGGTCGATCAGAATACGCTTGACTTTCTCACCATCAGCATCCCCACTGACAAGGCGGACGGCAATTTCACGCAGATTTGGGAAGGGGATGTAGTTGACGATGAGTTCGCCTGGCAAGAGCCGACTGAGGAGGCAATCAATTGGAACCTGGGCGCAGACTTCGGCATGGTGAATGCCTTTGGGAACAATTTTTCCTTTAGTTTCAAGAAATTGGGTTGGTTTAACTGCGACGTTTTCTGGAACACGGGGAACAACACCACCGTCACCGTTTCCCTCACCGGACGCGTGGGCGCGTTGGCGAGCTACCAGGGGTATTCCGGTGACACCTTCGTGTTTTTCAAAGGCAAAGGGATTAACGTGATCGCGCAGCTCTACACGATGATCGACAACACCACGGTGCAGAGTTACGAGGACAGCATGCCCATCGGCGCGGAGGGCACCCTGATTGCCTTCTCCATCAAGGATGGCGAATACGCGTTGGCCTCCAGGGAGATCACCATCACCGCCAACCTCCAGGAGAGCATTGAATTGTTGCCAAGCACCAAGGCGGCCGTAATGGCAGCGTTGGAGGCGTTGGATCGTTAAGGAGTTTTACGCCGGGCGCCGGGCGCCGGGCGTTCGGCGCGTAGTGTCGGGGATCGGTGCTACGCGTCGGGCGTCCGGCGCCGTGCGTTGGAGAGGGGGAGATTTAGTTCAGCAAGTTTTTCTCGAAGCCGGAGAGGTAACTTTTTTCGCCGGCCAACCAGAGGAGATCGCCCCGTTGAAGCACCAGGTTGGCATCCAATTCGGGAAGCGTTTCGCCCGCCCGGTCGACACCGATGACAAGGCAACCCGTCTTTTCGCGGATTTTTAACTCCCG
>JAIRXZ010000028.1 GCA_031267995.1 Odoribacteraceae bacterium
CCCCCCGGCGTTATCCTTTCGTTGGCACGGACTACAAGTCCGCGCCAGCGGCGGGGTCATGATTGTTGGCTTTTGTTGTTTGGGCTTCGACTGGCTCAGCCACCGTAGTAGCCGCGGTGGCTGAGCTTGTCGAAGCCACATTTCGTTGGAAATTGTTGTAGGGGCGAATAATTAGTCGCCCTTCTCCGCGGGTGTGCCCGCGACGTGTTTGCTTTACAGGCGGTGAGGGCGAATAATTATTCGCCCCTACGGTTACCGGTATTGTCGTTGGGGTGCACACGCGGGAAAGGGCGCGTACGAAAAAAGGCGCACGCGGGGTGTGTCCCCACGCGCGCCTTTGGCGTGTTT
Organism: Odoribacteraceae bacterium; assembly: GCA_031267995.1. Lineage (GTDB taxonomy): Bacteria > Bacteroidota > Bacteroidia > Bacteroidales > Marinifilaceae > JAIRKS01. Next base: position 349 of record JAIRXZ010000028.1, read on the forward strand.
ACTACGGATCACCGGGGTGTCACTTCGCCCTATTCCTCGAGGAAGCTGGGGTAGGTGTAGTCCGTGGCGGAGACGAAGGTCTCCTTGATTGCCCGCGGGGATACCCAGCGGAGCAGGTTGGATACCGTGCCGGCTTTGTCGTTGGTGCCGGAGGCGCGGCCACCACCGAAAGGTTGCTGGTCGACGACGGCGCCTGTCGGTTTGTCGTTGATGTAGAAGTTGCCGGCGGTGTGGGTGAGGCGTTCGGTCAACTTCTCGATGTTCGCCCGCGAGTTGGAGAAGATGGCGCCGGTGAGGGCGTAGATCGAGCCGCTGTCCAGCAGGTCGAGCGTCTCCTCTACCTTGTCGTCGTCGTACACGTAGAGGGTGAGGACGGGGCCGAAAAGTTCTTCCCGCATGGTGTTGTAGTCCGGGCGGTTGACGCGGATGACGGTTGGCGCGATGAAGAAGCCCTTGGTTTTGTCGTGGGTGCCGCCGGCGATGATTTCGGCGTCGGGGGATGCCTTGGCGGCGTCGATGGCGGCGGCGAGTTTGTCGAAGGAGTCTTCGTCGATCACGGCGTTCACGAAGTTGGTGAAGTCTTCGACGTTTCCCGTTTTGATGGAGGCGATGTCCTGCTGGAGGCGGCGGCGGATGGATGGCCAGAGGGAGGCGGGGATGTAGGCGCGCGAGGCGGCGGAGCATTTTTGTCCCTGGTACTCGAAGGCGCCGCGCGTCATGGCCACGGCCACGGCGACGGGGTCGGCGGTGGGGTCGGCGAAGATGTAGTCTTTGCCCCCGGTTTCGCCGACGACGCGGGGGTAGGAGCGGTATTTGCCGATGTTTTTGCCGATGTTTTCCCAGATGTTGTTGAAGACGCCCGTTGACCCGGTGAAGTGGATGCCGGCGAAGTGTTCGTGCGCCAGGATTTCTTCGGCGGCGGCGGGGCCGGGGCAGTAGACGAGGTTGATGACGCCGTCGGGGAGGCCGGCCTCGCGGAGGATTTTCATGATGAGGTGGGCGGGGTAGACGGCTGTTTTGGATGGTTTCCACACGCATACGTTGCCCACGAGGGCGGGGGCGCCGGGGAGGTTGCCGGCGATGGAGGTGAAGTTGAAGGGGGTTAGCGCCCAGACGAATCCTTCGAGGGGACGCCACTCGAGGCGGTTCCAGACGCCCGGCGAGGAGTGGGGCTGCTGGTGGTATATGTCGTACATGTTTTTGACGTTGAAGCGGAAGAAGTCCGCCAGCTCGCAGACGCAGTCGATTTCTGCCTGGAAGGCGTTTTTCGATTGTCCCAGCATGGTGGCGGCGTTCATTTGCTGGCGGTAGGGGCCGGCTATCAGGTCGGCGGCTTTGAGGAAGATGGCGGCGCGGCTTTCCCAGTGCATTTTTTCCCAGGCCGGTTTGGCGGTCATGGCGGCGTCGATGGCGGCGCGGACGTGCGAGCGGTCGCCCTGGTGGTAGTGTCCCAGGAGGTGTTGACGGTCGTGCGGGGGGCGGATGTCGACGAGTTTCCCGGTGCGCGTTTCTTGCCCGCCGATGATCATGGGGATGTCCGCGACGGTGGCGCGCGCGTCGGCGATGGCTTGTTTTAGCGCCTTTTTTTCGGGCGAGCCGGGGGCGTAGCTCATGATGGGTTCGTTGCTGATTTCTGGTAGTTGATAGACTCCTTTTGCCATGTCGTTTTTTGTTTTAAGATGAATATATATTCCGTTTTGTTTCGAGCGGCCTCGCGTTTCTTTTTTTACCTCCTGCTTGTCGCGCGGGCGGGGGGCGATGTCGCGCGGGCGAGTGTTCTCGCTCTTTGACCTCTTTTCGTTCCCCGGGCGCTCGAATCAAAAGTATAGAAAATAATTTTGACAAAACAGGACAATTATCAGTTTTTCAGTAGAATATTTATTCCATCGATGGAAAGAATATGCGGGCGTCGGCGTAATGCCGGCGGGTGGTTTTCCCGCCGGGAGTGGTGAGGTGGCGCGATTGGCTTTCGCGCGCGCGCGTTCCTTATTATTCTCGCGTGCAAAAATCCCGCGCGAGGATTCTCCCGTCCCGCGAGGAGTTTTCGCCGCCGTCCCGGGGGCGAGAAGTTTTCACGGTAGTTATGGTTCGCGTGTCGACGTGGAGACTTTTCGTGACGCGAAAAGTGAAACCCGTGATAGCATAAATGAAACCCGTGACTCGATAAATGAAACCCGTGATAGCATAAATGAA
>JAIRXZ010000042.1 GCA_031267995.1 Odoribacteraceae bacterium
GCACAAAATGTGTGAACGATCTCCATCACGGCCGATAACTCCTTATCTGGGGCAGTCGCAAAACCGGCAGAAAAGAGTCGAAACGCCCCTTCCTCCTCCGCTACCCACCTCCCGGCCAGGATCCCGGCACACGCCTCCATGTACCGGGTGCGAACAGTAGTTTCCACGCGCTCCTCTCCGACGACGGCGGCGAACTCCGCCCGACGTTCCAGCAAGAAATCGAACAGATCACCTCCCGGCGGCGAAAGCAGTGCGTCCTCGTAAACGTACCAATTCTCCGCCGCGAACCGTGCGCTATCGGGCAACCCGGCCACGTACTCGAGTGCTACGCCGGCGACACTCTCCGAGCTATACTCCAGCAGCGAAGCGATAAAAGCGGTGATAAATGCAGGATCTCGCTCCCCCTCTCCGTACCGTTGGCTCAGCGTGCGACTCTCCTGTTCCAGCCCCGCCAGCACGCGTCCCTCAAATGTCTCCCCGTCCATCAGCCCCGTCATCTTGAAATACAGGCTCCCGTCCGGACGGAGCACCAGGAAAGTGGGAAACTCCCTCACCCCGTACCGTTCCTCGACGAGCTTCCCTTCCTCCCCCGCCGCATCCACCTTGAGATTAACAAAAAATTTGTTCAACAGATCGCCCATACCCTCCCGTGCGAAAAGCGAATCTGTCCTCCCAGTCATTTCCCCCTCGCAGACCGCAAACACTAGTATGCCGCGCGCCCCGGCCTGCTCCAGCGCCTGCTCCAACGGAAGATCTTCCCAGTAAACCCCCGTATCAAAGAGCCTCTTGTAAGCATCCGGGCGCGATCGCAGGAATAGCTTCAATTCCGGATCCGTTGCCGTCTCTGCCACCCGCTCCTCCACACTGGCGAGGTGCTCTACTTGCCGTTCGGACTCCGCGCGGATGGCCTTGAACGAATTGGCGAGCATCCACAACTTCGCGTCGGAAAACAGCGACACGCGCTCCTCGATCAGGGAAAAAGCCCGTTCGTAATCCCGGTCGATATACGCCCTTGCCACCTCCACCTCCAGCAGCAATGCCTCTCGTCCAGGCAGGTCATCCCCCTCCAGCCACGTGCGGAGGGCATCCAGCAAGGAGCGATCCACCACCTCGTCCCCCTCCCGAGTAAAAACGGGGCTCAGCAGCGTCTCGTAACAATAGAGCAGGTAAGCGTCCACTCGTTCCCTCCCGATGCTCGCCCGGAACCTTCCCGGATGCTTTAGCAGGTACGAAAAATCCTCCGACGGCACGGGAGCCACGGACAAATCGCTGAACAACGGCCAGAAAACCGGCGACAACTTGTCTCCGTTTGATAGCGACGCCAGCAACCGCTTCCCCACGGAGATGCACGCCGGATCGCCCGCGAACCCGTCCTGCAGCGAGAGGAAATAATCCATCATCCGCACCTTCGACATTTTCCTGGAGTCGTACTCCCGCCTCAGCACCGGGAGCGCATTGGTGGAAATCGCACCGCGTCGCGCCTTCTCCACCAACTCGTCGGCGCTCACCCCGCCCGCGATCCGGTACAACTCCTCCTCGTTGATACCCAGCAGCAAAAAAGCTGGATAAGTATCCACGTGATATCGTTTGACGAACTCCTTCCCCTCCGTCGTCCCCTCGTCCACCTGCATGCACACGAAGCGCTCGTCGAAAAACTCCTTGAAATCCTCACCCGACACCCCCGCCTCGTTCAGGTAATACGAAGGCCCGTTCCAGGCCGCTCGAACCTCCACGAACACCAATTTCCGTTCGATAATCGCCTCCAGGAAGGCGTCGTCAAGCGAGATTTCCCGAAATGGGATACTTTGAGAAAATGCGCGGGAAATCGCGCAGAGAGCCAGCATCAATAAAATCACTTTTTTCATCTTTACACACGTTAAAGTTTCCGACAAATGTACAGGATTTTTTCCCGCCACCACGCACGCTCGCAAACCGAAAAAAAAGTTTTCAAGGCAAAAAGAATGAAGAATAGTACCCCGGCGGGGGGGCATGGGATTCGGGGGTTATTCTCCCGAACTAAACCGGTGGTTAGAAGAGGAGGAGGCTGAAGGCCATGATGGCCATGCCGGCGACAAGGCCGTAGATGGAGAGGTGGTGGGCGCCGTATTCCTTGGCGGTGGGGAGGAGTTCGTCGAGGGAGATAAAGACCATGATGCCGGCGACAAGGGAGAAGAGGAGGCCGAGGACGGTGGCGTCGATCCCGATGAAGGCGGTGAGGAGCAGGAAGCCGACAAGGGCGCCGGCGGGTTCGGCCAGGCCGGAGAGGAAGGAGTAGGTGAAGGCTTTCCGGCGGCTGCCGGTGGCGAAAAAGATGGGGACGGAGACGGCGATGCCTTCCGGGATGTTGTGGATGGCGATGGCAAGGGTGATGGGGTAGGCGATGCCGGGGTCGGAGAGGCCGGCGATGAAGGTGGCTAACCCTTCCGGGAAGTTGTGGACGGCGATGGCGATGGCGGTGAGGATGCCCACGCGGGAGAGGTCGGGGTTGCCGCGGTGGTTCATGCTTTCGACGGTTTTGACTTCGTGGGGGTTTTTGGCGGCGGGGATCATCTTGTCGATGATGGCGATGAGCGCCATGCCGGCGAAGAAGGCGATGGTGGAGAGGAGGGTGGCGTGGCGCGTGTCGAAGGCGCGTTCCAGGGATTCGCGGGCGTCGGGGAGGATTTCGACGAAGGAAATGTAGATCATGACGCCGGCGCTGAAGCCGAGCGCCAGGGAGAGGAAGCGTTTGTTGGTGCGCCGGGAGAGGAAGGCGATGGCGCTGCCGATGCCCGTGGAGAGGCCGGCGAGGAGGGTCAAGCCGAAGGCGACGAGGAGGACGGGGGAGGGGATGCCGGCGAGGAGAGAGGGGATGGTCGCGAGGTGGGAGAGGGGGGCCGCGAGGAGCGAGAAAGGTTCCGCGATGAGGAAAAAGTTTTCCACGCGCTATTAATTTTCGACCTGCAGTCGGTTGATGGCGGTGTCGAGGCGGGTGAGGGTTTCGGTTTTGCCCAGGATTTCGATAATTTCAAAGAGGTGCGGGCCGTCGGCGAGGCCGATGACGGCGAGGCGGAAGGGGTTCATGATCTTGCCGAGGCCGGTCTCCCGGTCGGTTGCCCATTGTCGGACGGCCGTTTCGGTGGCGGCGGCGGTGAAGGGGGTGATCCCCTCCAGGAGGCGGGCGAGGTCGGCGATGAGGGCGGGAGTTTCCGGTCGCCAGCACTTTTTCCGGCTTTTATCGTCGTAGGTTTCGGGGGCGCGGAAGAAGTATTGGGAGGCGTCGCGGATATCCGCGACGAAGTTTGCCCGTTCTTTGAGGAGGCGGCAGATCTTTTCGAGCGTCGGGGCATCGCGTTGGATACCGTCGCGCTGGAGGAGGAGGGCGAGGTCGGCGGCGAGGTCGGCATCCGGGCGCTCCTGGAGATATTTGTGGTTAAACCATTTTGCCTTGTCCGGGCTGAATCGGGCGCCCGATTTGTTGACGCGTTCGAGGGAGAATTGTTCGGCCAGCTCGGCGAGGGAGAAGATCTCCTGTTCCGTGCCGGGGTTCCATCCCAGCAGGGCGAGCATGTTGATGAAGGCGTCGGGGAGGTAGCCATCCTCGCGGTACCCGCGCCATTTCTCGCCCGTGTCGGGGTCGGTAAATTCGAGGGGGAAGACGGGGAATCCCATTTTATTCCCGTCGCGTTTGCTCAGTTTCCCGTTTCCCACCGGCTTGAGGATGAGGGGGAGGTGGGCGAAGCTGGGCATTTCCCACCCGAAGGCGCGGTAGAGGAGGGCGTGGAGGGGGAGTGAGGTGAGCCATTCCTCGCCGCGGATGACGTGGGAGATGGCCATGAGGTGGTCGTCGACGACGTTGGCGAGGTGGTAGGTGGGCATGCCGTCGGCTTTGAAGAGCACCTTGTCGTCCAGGAGGGCGGTGTTGAAGCGGACTTCTCCGCGGATGATGTCCTGGAGGATAAGTTCTTCGTTTTCGGGCATTTTGAAGCGGATGACGCGTGGGGCGCCGGCGTCGACGAGTTTTTTGACTTCGTCGGGGGGGAGGGTGAGGGAGTTTTTCATCGTCGCGCGGTTGTCGGCGCCGTAGGTAAAGGTTTTCCCGTCTGCCTCGGCGGCGGCGCGGCGTTGGTTGAGATCGTCGGCGGAGTCGAAGGCGAGATAGGCGTGGCCGGTGGCGAGGAGTTCGCGGGCGTGGTGGTCGTACAGTTCCTTGCGTTCGCTTTGGCGGTACGGGGCGTGTGGGCCGCCGACGCCGACGCCCTCGTCGACGGTGAGGCCGCACCATTTCAGGGCTTCGACGATGTACTCTTCGGCGCCGGGGACGAAGCGATTTTGGTCGGTATCCTCCACGCGCAGCAGGAAATCGCCGCCGTGGTGCTTGGCGAAGAGGTAATTGAAGAGCGCCGTCCGCACGCCCCCCAGGTGTAGCGCCCCGGTGGGGCTTGGCGCGAAGCGCACGCGGATTCTGTCGTTCATGGTTGTCGTGGTGTTGCTTTATTGTTGTTCGGGGGCGGGGGTTTCCGTTCCCCAGTCTTTTTTCCGTTCCAGCAGGGCTTGGAAGAGATCGCGGGCGTGTTGCTCGGCGATACGCTCGGCCTCGCTCTTGGAGTGGATGCCGGAGCGCAGTCGCTGGGCGTGGTTTAGCGTGGCGTCGGGGCCTTCCGTCAGCAGGTAGAGGGTGAAGTTGAAGTGGTGATCGCGACTTTTGCTGGTGAGGCCGAACCAGAAGTCCATGCCCCTGCCCCCGACGAACACGCGGCGTCTGAATTTGTACATGTTAGTTTTTTTTCTTGATGGACGCGGCGACGGCCAGCACTACCATTGCCGCGATGTTGAGGTAGACGGGGGTTTCGCGGCTCTCGCCATACAGCATCATCGCGCTGGAGATGACCACGAGGAAGGCGGCCAGCACCAGGAGGAATTTTTCTTTTTTCATCTGTTCCTTGTTGATTACCGCGCGTCGGCGCTTTTGAGGGAATTTTTCACGGGATTGGCGTAGATATCGAGATACATCCCGTTCAGGACGGAGCGATTGCCGTCCAGCCTGTCCAGCTTTTGTTTCATCTCCTTAATAAAGAGTTCGCGTTGCTCCCCGGAGTAAGCATTCGCGAACCTGGCGCTGCCGTTGAGGAGATCGTGAGCGATATAATTATTCGGCCACAGCTTGTAATTCCGGTGGATAACCCCGTCGATATGGGCGGCCAGGGCAGCCACGCGGTCGCCGTTATTCGGCAGCCGGCCAAACCCCTCCAGCTCCCCGTCCACCGGCCGACCGATGGCGAAATGCACCCTCCCCTTCTGCTCGGCCAGGCCGCGGTACATGCTCTTCATATCCTCCTCGGGCGTCTTCACGAAATCGCCGGTGCCGCGTTGGTACAGCTCGTCGGTCTTCATATCGTCGCACGGCTCCCACTCGTAAGAGATGGCCAGCGGCACCAGTCGCAGCTCCCGGAAATTCTCCGCGAACTCCTTGGGGCCGCTCATCTTGAACATCTTCAGGAGGGCGTGCTGCGTGCGATCGTCCCCGTTTTTGGAGCGACCCTCCCGCTGCGCGATCCACGCCGAATTTCTCCCCTCCTTGATCAAATCGCGGATATAGCGCGAGCGCGCGCCGGCGCTGGTCACCATCTCCTTCACCGGCAGCCCCCGCTCGATAATAAAACAGGAATCGAGCTTCACCAGGTCGGTCACCCAATCGTTAATCAGCAGGTTGCTGCCGATGGCGGCCTGGCAATAAAGGAGTCCGGCCTCCAGCAACAGGGAGTTGAGGATAGCCGAATCCAGGATAATGTCCCGGTGATTGGAGACGAAGAGGTAAGCCTCCCCCGCGCGCAGCCCCTCCAGGCCGGAGACGGTGACGCCGCCGGTAGTCATTTTCACCAACTTCCTGATCACGGGCATAAAAAAGCGGAGCTGGAACTCGTCCGGCGTCGCCACCCCCTCCAGCGCGTCGGTGAGTTGCCCCTGCTCCACCCCCAACATGCGCGAAAACAGGGACAAGAACTCCGGCGAGGTGCCGAGCCGCCCCGTGGCAGCCCTCACCTCGTCCCCCGCGAAGGGTCTGATACCGTCGAATTTCGGATCTGATACCATACGCCGCGGCAATTACAACACCCTCCCCGGGTAACACTCCAGCGCCTTGGCCAGCACCTCCATCGCCCGTTTCAGTTCCGAGATCTTCAGGACGTAAGCCACCCGCACCTGGTCGATTCCAAATCCCGGTGTCGAGTAAAATCCGTTTGCCGGCGCCACCATCACCGTTTCGCCCTGGTAATTAAAATCCTCCAGCAGCCAGCGGGCAAAGCGCTCCGCGTCGTCCACCGGCAACTTCACCACGGCGTAGAAGGCGCCGCTGGGCTTCGGGCACACCACGCCGGGCATCTCGTTCAGCGCCTTGACGAGGAAATCGCGACGCTCCTGGTACTCGTCGTGCACCGCCTTGAAATAGGAAGCCGGGGCGTCGATAGAAGCCTCCGCGATCAGCTGCCCGATGGCCGGCGAGCACAGGCGCGACATCCCGAACTTCAGCGCCGTGGCCAGCACCTCCTCGTTCCTCGTCACCAGCATCCCCACGCGCAGGCCGCACTCGCTGTAGCGCTTCGACACGGAGTCGAGCAAGATAACATTCTGCTCCAACCCCTTCAGGTTCATCGTCGAGAAATGCTCCCGACCGTCATAGCAAAACTCCCGGTACACCTCGTCCGCGTACAGGAAAAGATCGTGTTTCCGAACCAGCTCGGCCACCTGCTCCAGCTCCTCTCGCGAATAGAGATACCCGGTAGGATTATTCGGGTTCACGATCACGATACCCCGCGTCCGCGGCGTGATCACCTTCTCGATCTCCGCCACCGGCGGCAGCGCGAAACCCTGCTCGATGAACGACGTCACCGTCTTGATAACCACCCCGCAGATCGTCGCGAACGAATAATAATTCGCGTAAAAAGGCTCCGGGATAATCACCTCGTCGCCAGGGTTCAGCGTGGACATGAAGGCGAAATTGATAGCCTCCGACCCCCCCGTTGTCACCAAAATATTCTTCTCCGTGACGTCGATACCCACCCCGCGGTAATACCCCGCCAGCTTCCGGCGCAGCGACAGGTTGCCCGCCGAGTGCGTGTACTCGATCACCCGTTCGCGGCAATTCCTCAGCGCCTCCAGCGCCACGTCGGGCGTCGGGATATCCGGCTGACCGATATTCAAGTGGAACACGCGGACGCCCCGCTCCTTCGCCTGGTCGGCAAACGGCACCAACTTCCGGATGGGCGAGGGCGGCATAGCCCTCCCTTTTTCTGATACTTGTGGCATAATGATACGGTTTTAAAGTTTCGGGCAAAGATAGGAATTAAATCATAAACCCCGCCAGCGCCCCTCCCGACAATTCAGCCGCGACCGGCGATCACCCGCAGCCGCGCCGCATCCAGCAGCCTGATCCGGCGACCCCTGGCCTCGATCAGCCCCTCCGCCTTGAACTCCGACAGCAGCCTGATCAGCGTCTCCGTCGCCGTCCCCACGAAGTTCCCCAGATCCTCCCGCGTCAGGCACAGCGACAGCGACCCGTCGGCGGCCAGCCCGAAATCGACCGAAATCCGCAGCAGGATATCCGCCAGCCTCGCCCTCACCGACTTCTGCGCCACGTCCCGGATATAACGGTTGGCATCCCCCAGCTCCTTGCAGGCGATTTGCACCATCTCGTGCGCGAACGACGGCACGCGGGCGATAGCGCCCAGCAGCACGCGGTCGGGGATGAGGCACAACACGCAGTCCGTCAGCGCCTGTACCGACGTGCAGGCCGGCTCGCCGCGGATAATCGACCGGAATCCGAAGATGTCGCCCTCTTTCCCGACGCGGATGATTTGCTCCTTCCCCCCGCTTCCCGTGTGAAAAATCTTGACCACCCCGGAGTAGAGGAGGTAGCACTCCCGCGTCCGCGACTCTTCGGCGTACACCAGTCCTCCTTTCCTGACGGCCAGCACGTTTCCCCGCGCCAGCAGGTCGACCAGATCCGCCTCCGCCACCATCCTGAACGTTTGCTTGAATTTGCCGGCGCACGCGGCTGTACCGGGCAAAATAATCTCTTCTTTCATGACGATTTTTCTTGAAAACGTTAAACCCCGCGGGGTGATTGGCGCGCCGAGGTTGTTGGCGCCCTCCTCCCGCCTCGTCGCGAAGGTAAGAGATTTTTTTCACCGGGGGCACGACGCGGAAGCGCCCCCCGTCCCCCGCGGAAATCGGGTGGGGGAGGGGGGCGCGAGGGCGCGAGACGTCCGGCGATCAGTCGCCCAGGATCTCCTCGATCCTGGCCTGGAGCGCCTCCCCGCGGAGGTTATCCTCGATCACCACGCCGTTGGCATCCACCAGGAAAAGCGTGGGGATGGCTTGCCCGCGGAAGATTTTCGAGAAAACGTCGGCGTTATCGTGCAGGTTTGTCCAGGGCAGCTGCTCCTCGTCGAGCGCCTTGCCCCACGCGGCGGTATCCTTGTCGATGGAGATGCTGACGATGGCCAGGCCGCGGTCGGCGTTGGCGGCGTGAATCCCTTTCAGGCGGGGGATCTCCTTGCGGCAGGGGACGCACCACGATGCCCAAAAGTCGATGAGGAGCAGGCGTTTCCCGCGGAGGAGGGTGGCGACGTCGAGCGTTGTCCCCTCCCTGTCGGGGAGCGCGACGGCGGGGAGGGGTTTGCCGACGAGCCGTTCGGGAAACATCTCGTCGTGAAGGATTTTCCCGTAAAAACTGCCGCGCGCCTCGTCGGAGAGGGCGGTGTAGAAGCTATATTCTGAAGAATCCCCGCGGAAGTAGTTGTAGTTGAGCAGCGCGAGCAGCGGCCCCCAGAAGGAGTCCCCGTTGGCGGCGATGGCGGCGGGAATCTCCTCCCCGGCGCGGCGGAAAAACGCCCGTTCGTCGTCGACCTGCGCGCGTCCTTCGGGCGATCGCGAGAGGGCGCCCAGGAGGGCGGTGTCGCCGGCGGCGCGGGCGGCGGCCATTTGGCGGACAATCTCGCGGTTTTGGAGGGCGGCGTGCGCCTCGTCGAGGCGGGAGCGGAAGGCCGTCTTCTCCTTATATAGGAGGTGCGCGGGGGATCCTTCCACGCGGAAGTCGCCCCAGCGGGGATGGCCGCCGGTGGTGATGATCTCGCCCTCGAGGGTGGCGTTGCCGGGTTCCAGCATGATCAGTTCCGAGGCGGGCGGGTCGCCGGCGCGGAGGCGAAAGAGGCGCGGCCCGTCCACCCGTCCGGAGAGGACAAAGTGCTGGCCGTCAAGCGTGGTTTCCGCCGCCGGCTGCTCCTCCCGGTGTGTGGCGGCGGGGGTGAGGGTGATCCGGGCGCCGTCGGGGAGACCCTCCAGGGTGCCGCGGAGGGTGAAGACGTCCCGCGTGCCGCAGGAGGTCAGGAGGAAGAGGGCCGCGAGGAGGGCGACGGCGCGCGAACGACCGCGTGCCCTGCCGGGGTTCGTGCCTTTTTCGCGAAAGTTTTCGCCGTTTGTTACCGGGCGCGAAGCCCTCTCTTTCTCGTTTGATTTGAAGTCGCGTGTGTGCATTGTTTTTTCTTTTTTTAATGATTCGATGATGGGGGAGTTTGTTTTGTGTTCACTCTTTTTGCTCACGGTTACACGAGAGATGAAAATCACTTCATGCGTGATGGGAGTTGTCTCTCGCGAGATAGGATTCATCTCGCGAGAGATTGCCCCCTGTTTCGGGTGGTTTCGTCTCTATCTCTCGCGAGATGGGGTTGGTCTCTCGTGAGATGGGGTTCATCTCGCGTGAGATGGCCCCCCGTCTCGGGCGAAATGGGGGCTATCTCGCGAGAGATAACTCCTGTCACGGGAGAGATGAAAACTATCTCTCGTGTAACAGAAATGACTTTTTACCACATTGGGTTACATGTCGGCGATTTTGCCTCATTTTCGCGCGAGTTGGTTCTGTTTGCGCGTGTGATTATTTTTTCGTGTCACATTCCGCGTTTTTTCTTTCCCGTTTTTGCGGACTTTTCCGATTTGCGAGGCGTTTTTTTGGGCGTTCGCGGGGCGATTTTTCCCGCGTTTCCGGCGAGCGTGGACGAGACCGCGTTAAAATTAAGAGATATTATCTTAAATTCCTCTTAACGAATCGCGCGTCGTCGGACGCTCGCCGGCGTCACCGGCCGGTCAATACCTTTGGGTCATCAGCAGCACCTTGCCCATGCCCTCGTGGTAGACGGGGTTGTCGGGAATCCCGGAAAACATGGGGGCGTACAGCGCCTCGGCAACGCCGCTGACGGGGTTTATCTCAAACTCGACGAGGCGTCCCTGTTGGGTGACGGGGTTCCAGGCGGCAATCCAGAGGATCCGCCCGGAGGTGGGGAACCCGCCCGTTCCCAGGAGGCAGAGGGCGGTAATTTCCTCGGCGGCATCCCCTTCCCAGAGCAGGTTCGACGCGGTTTGGCCGGTGGTGTAGGAGTAGGAGTGGACGCGGTTGCCGGCGCCGTAGAAGAGCGCCGGGCCGGCGAGGCCGGAGGCGAAGCAGGTGGCGTTGGCGATGCCCTCGCAGCCGGCCAGCGGGCGGGTATAGCGGGCGAGGTGGCCGTCGTCCGCGACGTTGTAGAAGCAGGCGACGTGCATGTTGTAGAGGCCGGCGTCGCGGGAGACGATCATGGTTTCGCTGCCGTTGACGGTGTTGGCGTAGACGACCTCGCCCGGCATGTTGTTGACGTCGAAGATGGCGTCGCCGGCGCTTTCGGAGAATCGACCGATGGAGACGCCGCGGTTGAAGAAGGGTCGGAAGGCGTTGCCGGCGCGGTCGTAGAGGATTTGGTAGGCGGAGATGGCTTCCGGGAGGACGGCCGACGTGGCGATGGTTCGGCTGGCGAGGAAGGGCGCCAGGTTGTAGTCGCCGGGGATGGGGACGGTGAATTTGCGTTCGCCGGCGGATTGGATGTAGTGGACGTGCAGCTTGCCGTCGTTGACGAGGAAGTCGCAGTTGTTGACGCCGATGACGGCTTGCGGGCGGTAGAGGGGCGGGGAGTAGAACATCTCCTCCCATTGCTCCATGATGGTCATGCCGGTGGGGCTTACGCGGAGGCCGACGTCGTCGGTGAAGATGTAGAAGTAGCGGCCGGTGGTGGAGTACTCGAAGACGCGGGGGGCGCCGGTGAGGGGGTCGCCGGGGTGGAGGGAGCTGTAGTAGTCGACCTCGTGGTGGTCGCCGCCGATGACGAGGGCGCGGACGGATCCGATGACGTCGATGTCGACGCGTCCCTCTTTTTCCTGGAGGCAGTAGATGCCGTTGATGGCGCCGGCTTCGGGGATGACCTTATACCCGAAGATGTCATAAAACACGCTGACGCCGTTGACCGTGTCCCTGGCCATGAAGTAGAGGGCGAAGCGTCGGCCGGGCTTGAGGTCGACGATGTACTCGAGATCCCGGTCGCGGCTGATGGTGTCGGCGGCAGGCCACACTTGGGCGTTGCCGACGGTGACGGTTTGGTAGGGGTAGTCGATGACAAACCAGCGGTAGACGAGGTTCGCCTCTCGCCCCGGGTAGGTGACGTTGAGCGCGACGCGGACGGTGTCGCCGATGTTCCAGGCTCCCCAGACGAAGGTTTTGTCGGTGCCGGTGGTGTCGATAATCAATCTGGGCGCGTTATCGTAGTCATAATCATAGTTTCCCAAATCCTCGTTGCAGCCATTGACGAGGAGGAAGAGGGCGAGTATCCAAGGTAAATATTTCATACGCGTGAATTTATGGGTTGTTAAAAGGAGATAAACTGGTTGTTTTCGTCGGCGAGCGGCGCGCCGGGATGTTCGGCATTGTACCGTGCCAGCGCCTCGGCGAGCACGAGGCGGTAGTTGTTCATTTGTCCCCACGACATCCCCTCCGCGCTGCCGTAGGTGAACTGCGCGATGCCGAGGGTGGAGATGATAAAGCGGAACTTGGCGTCGCTATAATCGCCGAAAAACTCCTGGATGTCGCCCCAGTTGATTGGCCTGGAGACCATGTCGTTCCACTGCATGGTGAGGGAGTTCCACTCGTCGACGCCCGGCGGGAGGTCGCCACCCGCGACAATCTCCAGGCGGAGGCGGATGTTTGTCGACTGCAATTCGGGCGTCCGCCGGATGGTGACGGGGAGTGGCGCCGAGGCAGCCCCGGCGGGAATCGTGACGGTGGCGGGGAAGGCGTAATGCGTCCCCTCCAGGGCGGTTGTCCGCGCGGGATTGGCGGCCAGGCGCACCACCCGGTCGCGATTGGCCGTTTCGCCCATGACGATGATCTCCGCTTCCACCACGAACTCGGTCATCTCCGCCGGTTGCACGGAGAAATTAAAGTGCAGCGAATCCGTGCCCAGCGTCCACACCTCCGGCCCTTCCACGCGGGCGTAAGCGTAATCCCCCCAGGTAAAAGAGTGGCTCTGGCAAGCCGCCAGGAGGGCGGCGACGATGATGATATATAGTTTTTTCATGATGCGCGTGTTATCGGTTTCCAAATTCAATTTCGTTGTCCGGCAGGGGGAAGACGTAGGTGGCGTTGTTCCCCGGTCGGGACGATCCGGGAATGACGGGCAGGTTGAGTCGCTTGTAATAATAGAAGAGTTGCCCTTCGCCCAGCGTCTCCTTCCTGTACTCCTTGAGGATCTCCTCCTGCACGGCCGCCGGGGAGAGCGTCGCGGGGAGGGGATAGTTGGACAGCCCCCGGTGCTCGCGGACGACGTTCAGCAGCTCCACGGCGCGGGCGGGATCGGTGGGCGCCAGCGCTTCGGCGGCGATATAGTACACCTCGGCCAGGCGAATCAGCGGCATCATGTTCAGGTACGTGCCCCCCTCCGGCTGCCAGAACTTGGAGAGATAGCGCTCCCCGCCGTCGTAGGCGTAGTGGTAGGTGTAGCGATAATCCATCCCCAGGGCGGCGGAGCTGACCTCGTAGATGTTGTCCATCTTCGTCTCGGAGGGCGAGAGCTTCTCCGTGCCGGCGCTGGCCGTGAAGAATGGCTTGACGATATCCACCATCTTGTTCATCTCCAGCCTGAAGATATGCTCCTGTTTATAGAGCAAGTCGCGCTCGTACGCGTTGCTCGCCATGATGGCGGTGAAGTGCGACCAGTAAAAGCGGAGGTTTTCGTCGCTGCAAGCCTCGATCACCTCCTCCGCCTGGGCCAGCGCCCGCTCAACATCGCCCCGCCAGAGATAAGCGCGGGCAAGGGTAGCGCGCGCAGCGTAATAATTAAAGCGTTGGGCGCGCTCGGCACGCACCCCGTAGGCGGCGACGGCGTCAACGGCCAGGAAAATCGTGTCGCTCTTCAGGCACTCGGCGGCGGCCGTCAGGTCGGCAATCACCAGGTCGAGCGCCCCGTTCACCGTCGAGAGGGGGGTAACGGAGGTCGTGTACTTTGTAACGTAAGGAATCGCCTGGGCATTGGCCGCGGCCGCCGGCGCGGGGGCAAACATCCGCAGCAACTCGAAGTGCAGGAACGCGCGCAGCCCCAGCGCCTCGCCCTTGTACACGTCGTAATTCCTGCCGGAGAACTTGGCGGGACTGATATCCTCCAGGTACTCCAGCATCAGGTTCAGGTTGGCGATGGCCGTGTAACTCTCTGCCCAGGCGGCGGTAATCCTGGCCTTCACACCCTCGTCGGCATACTCGTAGAGGGCGGTGCGGGCGTAGCCGCCGGCGACATCCAGGTCGTAATTTTGCGACAACACCTCGCGCAGCCCAAACGTCAGCTCGCGTCCGTACAGGGCGCTGCCGCTCATCCGCGTGTAGACGCCCGTCAGCTGGTCGGCGAAACCCTGTTCGGTTTCGAAATGGTTGTTCGCCAGCACGCGGGATTTCGGGAGCACCTCCAGCCAGTCGGAGCAGGCGCAGGCGCACGCCGCGAGCATCGGCGCCACGAGTAGATATATTATCTTTTTCATATTCATCGGTATTTAGAAATTGGCTTGCAACGACAAAGAAAACGAGCGGGCAAAGGGATAGTCCGTCCCCCGCTCCGTCCTCACGGTAGAGATCACGAACAGGTCGTTCATGTAAAACGACGCCTTCAGCCGCTGTAGGAACGAGCGGCGCACGAAATCGTGCTCGCGGAAATCGTAAAACAGGTGCAGCGACGCGAAAGTCAGCGCGTCATAATCCTCCACGAAGCGCGAGGTTGGCCGCGTCGGCGAATTATCGGCAATCGACTTGAAGCGCGCCGCCTGTCCCGCCTCGCCCCACCTGTCCCGCAGCACGCGGCGATCCACGTTATAGCGCGCGTCGGCATTCTCCACCTTGCTCACCAGCGTGTTGTTATACAGCTGCCCGCCGCTCCGCCAGGTAAACGTCGCGTTCAGGCCGAGGCCGTGATACTCCGCGTTCACGCCGAAATTCCCGCTCACCTTGGGCAGCGCGTCCCCGCCGTTCACGTAATCGCTGCTGCGCCAGGTCTCCGTCAGGGAGCCGTCCTTTTTGACAAACACCTCGCGCCCCGTCATCGGGTCGATGCCCAGCGAGCGCACCACCCAAATCGCGGTCGTCGACGCCCCCTCCTCGTACCTCGTGGTCACGCTCGTCATCGTGTCGTCGCTATCCTGTGCCGAATCCCCGTCATCGTTATGCCGTTTCAGGGCGTTCGAGATCTTCGTCAGCCGGTTGCTATTGGACGCCGCGGAGAGGAAAAACGTCAGGAAACTCCCGCTATCCCTCCGCTCCCAGGCGCGCCAGGAGGCGTAAACGTCGAACCCCTTGTTCTCCATCTCGCCAACATTCGCCATGTACGCCGGGAAACCCATCGACTGCGGGGTGGTGATATCGGCCACAACCCCCTTCGTCGTCGCCGAGTAATAATTAAACCGCGCGTTCAGGCGCCCGTTTAGCGCCGTCACGTCGACCCCCGCGTTGGTATCGTAGCGACGTTGCCAGCGAAGGTCGGGATTCGCCAGCCCGTGGAGGTAAGAACCGATCCGTCCCCCGTACTGCTGGTCGGGATAATAGACCACCGTCGCGATGGCATCGTAAGAATTAAACCCTTGCGACCCCGTGTAGCCCGTCGACAGGCGAAACTTCAGGCGGTCTAACCACCCCACCTCGCGCAGGAACTTCTCCTCGTTCGCGTTCCACCCGACACCCAGCGAGTAGAAATGACCCCACCGCTGGTTGGCGCCGAACTCGGAAGAGCCGCTCAACCTGTAATTCCCGTCGAACAGGTACCGGTCGTCGTAAGAATAATTCACGGACGCCACGCCTCCCGTCTCCCTCGAAATCCCCTCCACGCCATCCGGCTTCGTCCCCGCGTACGCCACGCCGAACGTCAAGTGATTCATGTTCCTGTTCGGGAACCCCTCCACGCCCACCGTGTAATAATCGTAGCTATTCTGACTGATCGACACCTGCGCGTTAGCGAAAAGCATGTGACCGCCACCGCTCACCGACCACGCCACGCCCGCGTCGCCGCTCGCGTTATTCTCCTGCCGGCGGGTGGAAAAATACTGCCCCTGGCTATACCTCCCCTCCCCGGCATACGAAAAGAAATCGGTATGCTCCCCCGGCTTGAAACTATCCGCCGTCGACGCCCGCGCGCTAAACCCGAACCGCGCCGTGAAACGCAAAAACTCCCGCGCCCGCCACTCGGCGTAAAAATTATTCGTGATATACGTGTACCGCCCGTCATACCGCGTGTTCACCTCCCCGTTCCACAGCGGGTTCGGCTGCACGACGGCGCCATACGCGTACTGTTGCACCATGTTCCCGTTCTCGTCGCGAATCATGTTATAAGGATTCATCAGCGTGAACGTCGAAAACGAACCGTACGGCGAATCACTCGACCGGTTCCCGTCGAGACTCAACTGATCGCGAAACAAAAAATTATTCGCCCGGTACGAAAGCGTCACCCCGCCACTCACCGTCGACCGGTCAGACCCCTTCATCACCCCCGCCACACCCTGGTACGACACGTCCACGGCATACAACATGAAATCATCACCCCCCTCCAGGTACAGCGAGTGCTTCTGCCCCGTCCCCACGCGCAGCGGCTTATCCAGCCAGTACGTGTCCACCCCCGCCTCCACCAGCCGCGTCAGGTCGGCATACTTGTGCGACAAATTAATCTGCGTCACCGCCGACGCCGAAGAGTAAAGCCCCGCCCGCCGCTCGGCCTCCAGCTTCTCCCGCGCGTTCGTCAAGTTATAGCTCGACAAATCCGGCGCCTGCACCTCCAAACTCCCCGAATAGCTCACCTTCATCCGCCCCTTCGAAGGCCGCGTCGTCTCCACCACCACCACCCCGTTCGCCGCCCTCGACCCGTAAATCGCCTTCGCCGTCGCGTCCTTCAGCAGCGTCACGCTCTCCACCAGGTTCATATCCAGATCCAGGATCTTCGTCAGCGTCGCCTCGAAACCATCCAGGATAAACAGCGGCTGGTTAGGGTTACTCCGGTAATCATTCCCCACGTGCGACAACCCCGTCTGCCCCCTCATCTGGATCTCCGGCTCCGCGTTCGGGTTCGACCCCGCCTGCAAATTCTCCACCACCGTGAACGACGGGTCGACATTCTTCAACACCGACACCAAATTAGAATTACCAACCCTCCGCAACTCCTCCCCCGTCACCACCGACACCGCCCCCGTGTAACTACTCGCCCGCCGCGTGAACATCCCCGTCACCACCACCCCGCCAATCTCCCGCTCCGCCGCCACCATCACCACCGTCATCTCCCCCTCGCCGCGCGCCGCCATCTCCAACCCCTTCATCCCCACGAAAGAAAACACCAGCGCGTGCCCCTCACCCCCCGGCAGCGGGATACTGAACCGCCCGTCGACCCCCGTCGTACCCCCGCGCGTCGTCCCCTTCAGCAGGATCGACACCCCCGGCAGCGGCTCGCCCCCCTCGTCCGTCACCCTCCCCCGCGCCACCGGCGCCCTCTCCTGCGGCGCCCCCGTCGCCGGCACGATCAACACGTACCCCTCCTCCTCGCGAAACCACATCCCGCTCCCCTCCAGCACCGCCGCGAAAAACGTCGCCGCGTCCGCCGCCTCAAACACCGCGTCCACCCGACGCCCGCTCTCCAGCCGGTCGCCGCTATACAGCACCATCGTCCCCGTCTGCCGCTGGTACTCCGCCAGCGCCTCCTTGATCGTCACACCCCGCAACTCCATCCGAACCTTCGGCTGCGAGAAAACCTCCGCCGACACCCCGCGCGCCAAACAACACGCCAACAACAACGTCAACCGCGCCCCCGCCAGCAAACCGCGCGGGCACCACGAACCGTCAAACCAAACACGTATCATACATCATATAATTAAAAGTTAATAATAGCATCCAAACCCCTACCTCGCCTCCACCACGATCGTGTCGCGCGACACCCGGAAACGCGCCTCCACCACCTCGCCAATCAAACGCGACACCCGCTCCAGCGACTCGTGCCGGTGAAAACCACCCGAAAACCGCCGCCGCTTCAACCCCTCCTCCCGGAACGAAAAAGGCACGTCATACCAACGCTCCAGCCGCCGCGCCAGATCCTCCAGCGAGATATCCTCGAAACGAAACACCCCGTCAACCCACGCCACCACCGCCGCCGCGT
>JAIRXZ010000032.1 GCA_031267995.1 Odoribacteraceae bacterium
TCGCCACCGGTGACGTGGTAACGGCATCACCCGACACCCGCCACAATAGCAGCCCGCCGCCGGCCAGCAACAGGGCTATGCCCGCCGCCACCAGCCCGCGTCGCCACCACGAGCGACGACCGCGGACGTCCCGCGTGATCCGGCGAAAAAGGCGGTCGGCGCGCGACGGCGACAGGCCGCGCGTCAGCGGCACGCGGTCGAACCACGTCCCCACCAGCGCCTCCCGCTCCTCGTCCGTCACGCCCCGCGCCAACAGCGTCATGAGGGCTTCCTCCTCCTCCGGGGAGGTTTGCCGCGTCATGTAACGCTCGAACAATGTTTCCAGGTTTGTCTTTTGCATCTCTTTATAGTAACCCCGCGCGTTTGCCGCGGGTATCACTAAAGACAATTGGCGAGAAAAAAAGAGGGGGTGGCGCTACCAGAAAAATCGCTGCAACGCCAGCAACACCACCAGGTCGATCCTCCGCTCGACGTGGAGACGCAAGGCGGCCAGCGCTTTCTTCATGTGCTCCTTGACGGTGTGGTAGGAGAGATGCAGGCGCTCGGCAATCTCCTCCTGCTTCAGGTGATCGCGGCGGTGGAGGAGGAACACCTCGCGCTGGCGAGGCGGCAAGGCGGCCACGGCCTCGTCCAGCAGGCGACGGAACTCGTTTTCCAGCACCTCGTCCTCCGTGGAGGAGGTCGTCGCCGGGGCGTCCGCCAGCAGTTCGCCCAGGATCACCCGCTCGCGCGCCAGCCTTTTCAGGTGGTTGGCCGCCACGTTGCGCGCGATCGTCTTCACGTAAGCGTGAAAAAACTCCACCTCCCGCGCCTCCTCGCGCGCCACCCACACCCGCGTGAATACCTCCTGCACGATGTCCTCGGCCAGCGGGACGGAACGGGTGAGGTATACCGCGAACGAGTAAACGCGCGGCTGGTACGCGTCAAACAGGCGACGAAACGCCCGCTCGTCGCCCGTCGCGACACGGGCGAGCAGCTCTCTCTCCGTACAGGTGGAATGGTCTATCACGTTCATGATCGTTTCGTGTTTTATCGCCGCCGATGCCCCCCCTCACGCGGGCAAATGTACGTGATTTTTTCACAATCACGCGCGAACGGCACGGGGCGATCCCGCGTTTTTCCCCGCCGCCGTGGGTAGCAAAAATGATCTTTGCAGTTATACTTCCCGGCGGGCAAGGGAGCGAAGTGTATTTATTTCCTACTTTTACGCCTGAAAAACTTTAAAGCATCGACAATGAAAAGAAAAGTACTATTCGCGACGTGCGTCTGCGGCATGTTATCGCTCGTGCAATACGCGACGGTGGAAGATGAGAAGTGGGGCGACCGCCTGGCGGCCTACGCCGTCGGGGAGTTCATGCCGGCCGACCGCTACCATTGGGACTGGGCGCAGGCGACGATGCTCCGCGCCGTGGCCGACCGCCACGAGCTGGGGATCAACCGGGAGGCGATGCTGGACTACGTCCGCCGGGCGATGGATGCCACCGCTTCCAAGGCCAACGGCAAGCATCCCAACGCCGTGGCATCGGGATTCGGCATGGCTTTCCTGGCGCGCGTCACCGGCGAGGAGGCTTACGCCCGCAAGGCGCGCGAGATTTTCTCCGACTACCAGGCCATCCCCCGCGCCTCCAACGGCGGCGTCTCGCACCGCGACAACGTGGTGGAGCTGTGGGACGATACGGTGTACATGATCGGCCTCTTCCTCCTGGAGATGTATGCCTGGACGGGCGACGAGATGTACCTGCGGGAGTTGTCTTTCCAAATCACCGCCCATGCCGAGAAGCTGGCAGATCCCGCCACCGGCCTCTGGTATCACGGTTGGGACAATGACGACGAGCCGTTTGACGACGGCTGCAGCATGCCGGGATGGGCTAACAACCCGGCGCGCCGCGGCAACGAGTGCTGGGGACGCGGCAACGGCTGGATCGTCATGACGCTGGCCAACACGCTGCACCTGATGCCTCGCGAGATGTCCGAACGTCCCGCGCTGGAGGCGATGTTCCTGAAGTTCGCCCGCGCCCTCGCCGACTTGCAGGACGAGGCTACCGGGCATTGGTACCAGCTGCCCGCCTACCCTGGCGAGTCCGGCAATTTCATCGAGAGTTCTGCCACCGCCATGTTTGCCTACGGCTTGTCGGTGGGCATTGCCGACGGTCTGTTGCCGTCGGATGTTTTCTTGCCCGTGGTTGAGCGCGCCTTCCGCGGGATCGAGTCGCACAGCCTGACGCCCGCCAGCGACACCGCCCTGACCGTCTCCAACGTCTGCTCCGGCACCTGCGTGGGCGATAAAAATTACTACTTCAACCGCCGCGTGGTCAACGGCACCCACTTCGCCCTCGGCGCCACCATCATGTTTCATGATCGATACCAATTGTTGGAGAAATAAGGGATAAGGGAGGGCCAATCGGGATTGTTCGCCCGTTGTTATATTCGCCCCTCCGGGATTATTTTTGTCCCTGAGGGGCGAATAATCATTCGCCCTCACGACAACAGGTAAATAAAAGCCGCCTCGTCAACGCGCGAGAAGGTTACAGGTTGTGATTATGGGAATCAGTAGAGACGTAGCATGCTACGTCTCAAGTCACGGGCACGGGCAACAAGCCCGCGCCAGCGGGGGGGCACCCTCGACGTGGGGATGTACACGCGGGGAAGGGCGCACGCGCGGCGCGCCCCAACAGCCTGTTCCAAAGTACCGGAGGGGCGCACCTGCGTGTGCGCCCTTGCCCCGTGTGCGTCCCGACGACAACACGTTGAAGGTGCATACGCGGGGAAGGGCGCACGCAGAGGCGCGCCCCTACAGCATTATCCAACGAACCGTATGGGCGACCATCGCGGGCGCCCTCGACGTGTTGTCACGGGGACGAGGGCATGAAAAAAGGGGGCGTTAGCCCCCTTGTCGCGGTCGCGGGTGTTGCCGTGGTGGTTATTACCGTGCGGTCGCGGGTGTTGCCGCGTGACGGTGGTTGTTACCGCGCGATCGCGGTTGTTACCGCGTGGCGGTGGTTATTTTCGGCTGTTCTGGTATTCGATCCAGAGTTGGTCGATGTCCGATTGGGGGCCGAGGACGTGGCGGACGCCTCCCTGGAACGACCAGGGGGTGACGTGCAAGGTGGATTGGTTGAAACGACGGAGGAAGTCGGGGTCTTTGTGCTGGACGAGCCAGGCGAGGAAGAAGCCGGTGATGGAGTAGCCGGCGAGGTATTTCTTGCGCTCGAGGTCGGGGAGGTAGTCGTCGGCGTCGAGGTAGCCGGCGAGGAGGCGGACGGCGTCGGCGCATCCCTCGATGTATGCCCAAAATTCGTTGCCCTGGGAGTAGCCGGGGATGCCGCGGGGTTCGAGCTGGTAGGCGTGGGTGAGTTCGTGGACGAGGACGCCCTCGAGTTCGCGGCGGATGTCGTCGGTGGTGCCGGTGAGTTTGCCGAGCCAGCGGGAGCTGATGTCGATCTGGACGACGGTGCCGTACCCGCTTTTGCCGGCGGCGCCGTCGTAGTCGCGGACGATGATGTTGAGGGCGCTGACGGGGTTGATGGTGTCCGAGGGGCTGGCGTAGAGGGTGGAGAGGACGAGGCGGGAGAGGGTGGAGAAGTAGGCCTCGGGGTCGGGGACGAGGGTGGCGTATCGCCTGCCGCCCTCGCTGGTGGGGTCGCGGTTGTCGGAGGTGACGGGGGGGGTGGCGTAGGCGTCCCAGGCGGCGGGGTAGGTGGGGGCGAGGTTGTCGTCGTCCCGCGAGCAGGCGGGGGCGAGGAGGGTGATGGTGGCCACGACGAGGGTGGCGAGGTAGCGGTGTTTCATTTGTTTTCTTGTTCTATGGTTTCGATGAGCTGGACGAGCTGGAGGGAGGCGGGGTGGGTGCCGTCTTCGAGTTGTTGCTTCTTTTGCCGCATGAGGGGGATGAGGTTGGTGATGCCTTTGGTGGAGAAGTTTTGGCCGTGTTCGCGGTAGAGGGCGATGGTCGCGGGGGCGTCCTGGGCGGTGAGGGCGAGGGTGAATCGGGCTTCGGCGATGACGTGGGGTTGTCGCTCGAAGGGGATGTCGCGGAGGGCGTCGATGAAGGCGGGGAGGCTGGCGAGGGTGTAGCCGTTTTTGCCTTTGAGGAGGGTGGTGAAGAGGTCGGTGGTGATTTCGTGCATGAGGCTGTCGACGGTTTGTTTGCCGACGAGGCGGTCGAATTGCTGGCGGTGTTGGCAGAGGTAGGCGAAGCGCGGGGTGCCCCAGGGGGATAGCGTGGCGTTGGTGTAGAGTGGCCAGAGGTCGGGGTCGGTTTTTTGTTCGTCGGTGAGTTGGTTGAAGTGTTCGTCGGCGACGCGTTCGGCTTCTTCGGTGTTGTTGGCGTCGATGAGGGCGCGGGTGTAGTTGACGATGAGGGCGTGTTGGCGGTTCCCGTTGTCGTGGGCGGCGCGGAGGGCGGCGAGGGAGTTGTCGCCGAGCGCTTCGCGGGCGCTTTGGATGAGGGCTTCGGGTTGGCGGTAGCCGACGACGCGGTGTCGTTCGGCGCCGTCGGGTTCGAGGACGAGGAGGGTGGGGTAGACTTTGACGTTGTAGCGGGTGGCGAGTTCGGGGCCTTCGCCTTTTTCCATGTCTACCTGGATGTTGATGAAGTGGGCGTTGAAGATGGCGCCGACGTCGTCGCGGGTGAATACTTTCGAGGCGAGTTGCTTGCAGGGGCCGCACCAGGCGGTGTAGCAGTCGACGAAGATGAGTTTGTCGGTGGATTTGGCTTTGTCGAGGGCTTGCTGGAAGGTGGTTTCTTCGAAGATGATGCCTTGCGAGAGGGCGGGGATGGCCGCCACGAGGGCGACCACCAGGGTGAGTACTGTTTTTTTCATGATTTCTTAATATTTAAACGCGATGTCTTTGATTTTGCCGAATTGTCCAAAAGTGGCGACGGGTTGGGGGGTGCAGGCGCCGGTGGTGATGTTGATTTGGATGATGTAGAGTTTGCCTTCGGTGGTGGCGTTGTTGTAGGTGCCGACGAAGAGGTAGCGGTCGCGGGTGTTTTCCTGGACGTCGCGACCGGGGTAGGCGCACAGTTCGAGGGTGGTGATTTCTTCGCCGGCGGGGGCGCTCCAGGCTGTTTCTTCGGCGGGGGCGACGGTGTCGGCGCCGAGGTCGAAGGGGATGCGGTAGACGGTGTTGCCGGCGGCGTAGAAGGCGGTGGGGCCGCGGCGTCCGTAGGCGAAGAGGCGGGCGTTGGCGATGCCGGTGTAGGCGCTGATGTCCCAGGCGGCGACGGCCTGGTTGCCGGAGAAGTTGATGACGTAGAGGTAGCGCTGGCCGTTGTCGACGGGGTTTTTGAAGATGGCGTAGATCATGTACTGGCCGTTGAAGCCGTAGGCGAGGTGGACGAGGTCTTTGCCGATGTCGCCGATGTTGAATTTGCCGCTGCTGGAGGCGGGGGCGATGGTGGTGGTGAGGGCGCTGCCGGTCATGAAGCGGCGGTTGAGCTGGTCGTAGATGCCGACGGCTCCGACGCTGTAGAAGGGGAAGGGGGCGGCGTAGTAGGCGCCGGCGGTGGAGGTGCGCTCGGAGAAGATGGCCTGGCCGCCGAGGAGGGCGGCGAATAGCGCCATGTTGGTGTAGTAGACGCCGTCGCTGACGAGGAGTTCGATGCCGTCGCTGGTATTGGCGGGGTTGGCGGAGGTGACGCCGTAGGGGATGAAGTAGCCTTGCGGAAGGGGCGCGCGGGGGGCAAAGAGGAAGAGGTCGCGGAAGTTTTTGGTGACGCTCATGTCGTCGGGGGATAGGTTGACGCCGTCCTCGTCGGTGTATATGCTGATGAAGCGGAGGTTGGAGATGCTGAACATGTCGACGGAGAGGGCGTTGCCGGTGAGGGGATGGTCGGGGTTGGCGAGGGAGTAGGTGTGCCGCATGACGTTGTCTTCGGCGAGGTTGCCGGTGAGGAGACGCGTTTTGACGAGGTCGAGGTCGGCGATGCCGTCGTGTTCGTGGAGGACGAGGAGTCCCGACCCGCTGCTTTCGACGGTGATGGGATAGCGCTGGGTGACGATGCGTCCGGTGTTTTCGGTGGCTCGAAATTCTATCCAGTAGTTGCTGGGGAGGACGGCGATGGGCGCGGCGAGGTCTTCCGTTTCGGCGAGGGTGATGGCGGGGTTGCCGGTGAGCGGCGGCTGGCTGAGGTAGATTGTCCAGGCGAAGGAGAGGTCGCTTTTATCGCCGGCGTAGACGAGGCGCGAGGGGAGGCGCAGGGTGTCGAACTGCGGGTGCAGGGGGATGGCGCGGATGCCGGTGGTGTCGACGTAGAAATCCTGGAGGGTGGCGTAGTCGTAGTTTCCCTTGTCGTCGAAGCAGGCGGTGAGGGCGAGGGCGATGGCCAGTGCGAGGTATTTGATTTGTTTTTTCATGTTGTTGCTGTTAGAAGGTGAGCGGGGTGTTGTCGTCGTCGAGGTAGGGTTGCTGGTGGGCGGCGTTGTACTCGGCGAGGGTTTTCCTGAGATAGGATTGGAGCGCCTGGATCATCGGGAGGTTGCTCTGGTAGCGGGAGAAGTCCGTCTCGCCCGTGTTGTCGATGATGAATTTGTAGCGCGCCTGGGAGAAGGCGCCGAGGTTTTGCTCGATGAAGTACGTCCAGGAATCGGGACGCGTGAGGAAGTCGCTCCAAAGCACTTTGAAGATGTCCGTGTCCGGGACGGCGGCCAGGAAGTGCTCGTTGGGCATGAAGCGGAGGGTGAGGCGCGCCATCGTGGTGCGGAGGTTGAGGCCGGGGATCTCCTTTTTGACGACGACGGGGATCCGCGCGGAGAAGGCGTTGGCCGGGATGACG
>JAIRXZ010000128.1 GCA_031267995.1 Odoribacteraceae bacterium
CCCGCACGTGCATCCCAATGATAACACCACACGTAGGGGCGCACCCGCGGGTGGCCCGGAGGGCCTGATTTGCATAACCGTGGGTCGTTGACCCACGGAAAGACGGCATCATATACTTCTGCCTGGAAGGCAGGACTGTATTACCAACAGTCCTGCCTTTCAGGCAGGGATTCACGAGGTCGTTTTTTGCCGCAAGCC
The DNA here is from genome assembly GCA_031267995.1 of Odoribacteraceae bacterium. GTDB lineage: Bacteria > Bacteroidota > Bacteroidia > Bacteroidales > Marinifilaceae > JAIRKS01. The sequence goes on from JAIRXZ010000128.1 coordinate 199, forward strand.
GCGCTACGCTTGCATGCGGTTATGCAAATCAGGCCCTTCGGGCCGCTAAACGCGTGCCGATGATAAAAGGGCAACCACAAGGGTTGCCCCTACGGCATGACATCCCCGTGCATGCCATCCCGTTGGGACGAATGCCGTAGGGGCGCACCTCCGCGTGCGCCCTTTCCCGCACGTGCATCCCAATGATAACACCACACGTAGGGGCGCACCCGCGGGTGGCCCGGAGGGCCTGATTTGCATAACCGTGGGTCAACGACCCACGGAAAGACGACACCATATACTTCTGCCTGGAAGGCAGGACTGTACTACCAATAGTCCTGCCTTTCAGGCAGGGATTCACGAGGTCGTTTTTTGCCGCAAGCCGCGCTACGCTTGCATGCGATTATGCAAATCAGGCCCTTCGGGCCGCTAAACGCGTGCCGATGATCAAAGGGCACACACGCAGGTGCGCCCATACAGTTTTGTTGGAGAATGTTGTAGGGGCGCACCTGCGTGTGCGCCCTTCCACGCGGTGCGCGTCCCGGTAACAACATGTCGAGGGCGCACACGGAGGTGGCTTCGACAAGCTCAGCCACCGTGGCTGTGACTTCGACAAGCTCAACCACCGAGGCTGTAGCTTCGACAAGCTCAGCCACCGAGGCTGTGGCTTCGACAAGCTCAGCCACCGAGGCTGTGGCTTCGACAAGCTCAGCCACCGAGGCTGTGGCTTCGACAGGCTCAGCCACCGAGGCCGTGGCTTCGACAAGCTCAGCCACCACCACCACTACGGTGGCTGAGCTTGTCGAAGCCCAAATAACAAAAGCCAACAATCATAACCCCGGTGGTGGCGCGGACTTGTAGTCCGTGCCACCACCCGAAAGACATTTTCCGGCAAACCCGTAGGGGCGACCCTCGCGGGTGCCCTTTTTCGAGGGTACGTGTATTTTTTTCGTCGGGAAGCACAACACGCAAAACGGGGAGCGCAACGCATGAAACAAAAAGCGCAACACGCGAGACGGGAAACGCGATGCGTGAAACGAGAAGCGAAACACGCGAGACGAGAAATTTCTCCAAAAAGAAAAAAAAGCATCCAATCGCTACCAATACTCTATTTTCAGAAAAATCCTCCTACATTCGCGAACGAAATAACCATATCTTTTGCCCGTGACTCTCAAAAACAGAAACCGCGCGCGACACCCTCGCGCCCTTTCCCGTATCCTCCTCGCACTTACCCGCACCTTCTGCACGCTTTCCCGTATCTCCCGCACCTTCCCCCATCTCCCCCGCCTCCTCCTCGCCCTCGCGATCCTCGCGATCGTCCCCTTTTCTCTCAACGCCCAGCAAACCATCACCCTTAGCGACTTCGTGGAAGAGAGCGACGGCGGCGAAGCCATCGTCAACGCCATCATCCGGGCGGGAGGAAAAAAAACAGCCTTCACCAACACCTACGGCCACTTCACCCTCACCCTCCCAAAAGGCAACCACCAGACCCTCACCGACGCCTTGTCGCTCGGCCTGCTGGCCGAATCCGCCACGTTGGAGGGGCCGATCATCAAGGAAAAAGCCTCCTTTTCTTCTCCACCCGCCTCACGTGGCTGGACGCCCTGGCGGGGAAACGTCGAAAATTTTTAGAAAATACCGGACATTCGTCGGGTGATTGTCAGCTGGATAGGTGATCGCGCAACCATCTCCTCACGGGGATGTCGTAACACCGGGTGACGAGGTAGGCAAGCAGCAGCGTGCCAGCGAAAACGGCGTAGGGGATCCAGCCGGCGGAGGCGAAATCGTGTCCCCTGTCGGAAATCCAGGCGGTGTGGACGTAGCATACGGGGTAGTTGACCAGGTAGAGGGGGTAGGAGATGTCGCCCAGCAGTTTACAGGCGCGGGAGGAGAGGCGTCCGGTGATTTGTCCCCCGGCGCCGGCGGCGACGATCAGGGGGAAGAGGAGGAGGATGATCGATGCCTCGTACAGTCCGTTTAACCAGGGGGTTTCGACGCCCCCGACGCGCGGGAAGGCCAACGCCGCTACCAGTACCAGCGTGCACCAGGCGAAGGCGCGCGGGAGGCGGATGACCCGTCCCAGGCGGTAGAGCAGCAGGCCGGCGAAGAAGGGGTAGATTACCCGCGTGATGCCGAATCGGGCGCCGCGGGCGTCGGCCGCCCAGCCGCCGATGACGTCGCCTTCCGTGAGGGTGAGGTGGAGCGTGGCGCAGGCGGCGAGGATGACCAGGATGGCGAGCGCCGTCCGGGTGAATTTCCTGATAAAGAGGGCGTAGAGGATGTTGGCGATGTATTCGTAGGCGAGCGACCACGCGGGGGCGTCCAGGGTGTACATCTCTTGCCACCCGCGGATGTCGGCGGAGGGGGGCGTGGGGATCATGAGCATGCCCAAAAGGGTGTACAAGAGCAATTGCCACAGGGGGATAGCCTGGACGAGCGGGAAGACGGCGGAGGCGCACGCGTAGAAGGTGGACATGCCCAGGAGGGTGCCGAGGATGACCATCGGGTGGAGGCGTAAGACGCGTCGCTTGAGGAAGTTGAGGATGGTCATGGAGCGCCAGCGGTCGTCGTACGCGTAGCCGATGACGAAGCCGGAGAGGGCGAAGAAGAAGTCGACGGCCAGGTACGCGTGCGCCAGCGGGATGTCCACGGCGATGGTTTCGCCGCTGACGTTGTAGGCTTCCAGGACGTGGAAGGCGAGGATCATGATGGCGGCAACGCCGCGCAGGCCGTCAAGTATTTCGTAGTGGGGCTTTGTTGTTGGCGCGTTTTTTCGGTTTTTCATGTCGCGAATGTATCTGTTTTTCCGGTTTTTCCAACGGGAGGCGGGGAGGGGCGGGGGTTTAACATGTTTTTTCCACCCGGCGGCGGCTTGACGAGGAGGGGGCGGCGGGCGGGATGGGGATTTCGGGTCGGGGATGAAAAATATTTCAGGATTGTTTGTTTTTTTTCGCGATCGCGTTACCTTCGTGATCTCTAACGGGAGATGTATTTAACATGTATTTAAATTTTAAAATGACTAAATGATGAAAAAGGTTCGTGAATTCGCGGGAAAGCTGGCGCTTGTCGCCGTGGCGTGCCTCGCGTTGGCGTGTTGCCAGAAGGATAAGTTAACTGTCGACAAAACAGAGTTGTCGCTCTCCGCCACCGGGGTGCCGGGGGTGTTTAACGTGACGTGTAACGGCGAGTGGCACGCGGAGGCGGAGGGGCTGGAGTGGTATATCGGCGCAAACGCGGCGGCGGTGCGGGATTTTGTCGTTTCGCCCGCTGGCGGGGACGGGAACGCGAGCGTGACGGTCACGCTGGGCGAGGAGGCGACGGGGGTTTACGCTGTCGATTTGCATATTGTGGCGAAGAATAAGCGGGTGACGATCAAGTTGAAGGCCGCCGTCGAGGAGAACGGGGAGTGAGGTGACGGGCGGTTTCGTCCGACGTCGCGTTTTTCCGGTTTCCGTCGCATTTT
>JAIRXZ010000147.1 GCA_031267995.1 Odoribacteraceae bacterium
GTATGGTGACGTCTACCGACCCGCCGGTGAGGGGGGAGGCGGAGACGGGGTTGACGGTAGTGTTGAAGGTGACGGGGTTCATGCCCGAAACGGGGGTCAACGTCACCTCGCAATCGGCGCTCGCCGGGAGCCACGCGACGCGGAAGGATCGCGCGGCGGGGAGGGCGCCGTCGGTGCTATTGCCCGCCTCGAACGCGAGTTCGTCCAGCGGGTTGCCCGCGAGGTCGGTGATGGAGAGGGAGAACTCCTCCTCGTCGCTTTGCGTGACGGTAATTCTCTTGTGGAGGTTGCCGGCGACGATGTCGAAGTGGCCGTCGCGGGGGCCGTTGCCGTTGGGGATGGTGACGGTGATCGTCTGCTGGCTGGTGGAGGCGTGGGCGAGCGGGCTGACGGTGAACCAGTCGTAGACGGCGTCCTTTTCGATTGTCCAGCCGGCGGGGAAGTCGGTGATGGCTGCCATGGTTTTGTTGCCGCCGGCGGCGTAGAAGGCGAGGGTGCTCTTGTCGACGGCCAGGTAGTGCTGGGGGTCGAAGGTGATGTCATCCAGGCCACCCTCGTTCCACGGGGTGATTTGGACGACGATGTTGGCGGGGGCGTTGGCGTAGGCATCTCCCGGCGTGGGGTAACCGTGGGCGCTGACTCCCTTGATGGTGACGGTGTACTTGTGGTTGCGCAGGAGGTGGAAGAACGTGGTGCCGTTCGATTCTACAAATTCGACGCGGTAGTAGGTTGGTGTCGTGGATCCCTCGTAATAGCCGCCGATGACGAGGCAAGTGTTGCCGGGGGTGTTGAGGGTGCCCGCTTGTGCCTCGTAAGCGTAGATTTCGTTGGTGAAGCTGGCGAGGCCCGGCGCGGAGGATATGGAGTAGTCGATGTAGCCGCCGGCAACTTTGGCGCCGGAGGGGAGGTGGGGGGCGATGGCTTTTGTCCCGTCCCACTGGGCGACGGAGTAGCCGCTGGCGCCCGTGGTGGAGGCGGCGGGGGCGATGGCGCCCTTGTTGCTGTAGTTGTAGAGGCGGACGTTGGCCAGCTTGAAGTTGGTGACGAGGTTGTCCACGGTGAGGTCAATCTTGGCAACCATCCTGGTGAGGGCGATGGTGGGGGGCGGGTTGGAGTTACTCTCGTTGACGACGAGGTCGTTTTCGTATCCCCACATCGGGATGCCGGCGGTGGCGAGGGCGCTCGTCCAGCCGGTGACGGGGGCGCTGAACTGCTGGGTGATGCCGGCGAGGAGGTTTGTCCTGCTGTCTCCAGACGCTTGCTCCTGGGCGACGGGTATCGCCGAGAGCATCGCGCGGGCGTTGGCCAACACGACGGCCTTGTATGCCGTGGCGTTGGAGGGCAGCTTGACGGTAAATTCGTTCGACGCGTTGGGCTGGCTGCCGATGGCGCGGTAAAAGAAGACCTCGTCCTTGAACAGGAGGACGTCCACGGTGTGCACGGCGTCTTCCTGCGGCGTGGTGAGCGCGCGGGTGGGCAACGAGGAGGGCATGGCGAGCGATAACGTGACGAGGCGTTCACCGGCGCCGGCGGCGAGGCCCTCGTCAACTTTCATCACGCACGATCCGGCAGCAAAGGCCAGGATCGCGGCCAACGCGAATGGCTTCACGTGTACGCGTGAAAAAAGGCGGGCTACTATAGGTGTGGTTGCTCGCCCGGCGCGGGCGTGTTGCCCGCCGTACCGGCTTGCCGGTACTCTCGTGTTTTCCTGTGGTGTTCCCGCGTACGCATCGGGAAGAATTTCCTTCATGTTCAAATGTTTCATCGATCTAATTTATTGTTTCATTCTTTGTTCCGCCTCAATCATTTCAGCCGAATTTATACGTGTGTTCCAAAAAATGGATGCAAAAACAGATCGTAAAATCGAAAAAAAGTTTCCAAGCAAAGACTTTTTAACGTAAACAGACCGGAAACAGGGGCAAAAGCCGCCCCATGCCGCGTTGTTCTTTCGCGTGCACGGGGTGAAAATTCGCTCCAACGGGAGCAACGAGAGAGAAATGACGCGTCGCGGCCCCTCCCGGCGGGAAAGGGGATAACGCGAACCGCCCGCGGGGGATTGTCCCGGGGCGGTTCTTTCGCGGCGCGCGGTCGGGTGATTCCGGCCGGGCGTCGACTTGTTTTTTCCCCGCGTGGCGGGGCGGCGGTGTTATTTCTTGAAGATGTCCATGCCGTCGAGGACGTCCAGGGTGGTTTTGACGGCGGCGGCGGATTGCTCCAGGAGCGCCCGCTCGGCGTCGTCGAGGCTTATTTCGAGGATTTTCTCGATGCCGTTTTTTCCGAGGACGACGGGGACGCCGAGGTAGATGTCCTTCATGCCAAATTCGCCGTCGAGGCGGGCGCATACGGGCACCACGCGGCGCTGATCCTTGATGATGGCTTCTACCATCATGGCGGCGGCGCAACCGGGGGCGTACCAGGCGGAGGTGCCCATGAGCTTGACGAGTTCGCCACCGCCGGCGCGGGTGCGCTCGATGATGGCCTCGAGGCGGTCGGGACGGATGAGGTCGGTGACGGGGATGCCGCTGACGGTGGTGTAGCGCGGGAGTGGCACCATGGTGTCGCCGTGTCCGCCGAGGAGCATGGCCTGGATGTCCCTGGGGGAGATGTTTAGCTCCTCGGCAAGGAAGGCGGTGTAACGGGCGGTGTCCAGGATGCCGGCCATGCCGAAGACGCGGGAGGAGGGGATGCCGGCCGCGAGGTAGGCGCAGTGGCACATGACGTCCAAGGGGTTGGAGACGATGATGATTTTGGCGTCGGGGGAGTGGCGGATGACGTTTTCCGTGACGGATTTGACGATGCCGGCGTTGATGGAG
>JAIRXZ010000061.1 GCA_031267995.1 Odoribacteraceae bacterium
TTCGCCACGTCCACTTCCGCCACGCCGGTAGCGCCGCCGACGTGCTCCGCGACATCTCCTTCCACGTCCCCGCCGGCTCCACCGTCGCCATCGCCGGCGCCACCGGATCGGGCAAAAGCACCCTCGTCCACCTCATCCCCCGCCTGCACGAGGCGACCGCGGGCGAGATCCTGCTGGACGGCATCAACATCAACGAATACGACCGCGAGGATCTGCGCGCCGGCGTCCTCATCGTCCTCCAGGACGACGAACTATTCACCGGCACCATCCTCGAAAACCTCCGCTGGGGCAACCCCGACGCCTCCCGGCAAGAGATCGAGCAAGCCGCCGCGGACGCCCTGGCGCACGACTTCATCACCGCCATGCCCGACGGCTACGACACCCTCCTCGGCCGCGGCGGCGCCAACGTCTCCGGCGGCCAAAAGCAGCGCCTCTGCATCGCCAGGGCGTTACTCGGAAACCCCCGCGTGCTCGTCCTCGACGACAGCCTCAGCGCCGTGGACGCCACCACCGAGCGGGAGATTCGCCGCCGACTATCCGCGCGCCTCGCCACCACCACCCTCGTCATCATCACCCAGCGCGCCGGCGCCACGCGCGACGTCGACCGCGTCATCGTACTCGACAACGGCACGGTCAGCGACATCGACGCGCCCGCCGCCCTCCTCCAAAAACCGGGCATATACCGGGACATCCACGACACCCTCCAGCAAACATTCTGACGCCGTGCCAAAAAACACCCCACACCCACCGGGAAAACCGCGCGACAGCGCCCGCGCCATCCGCCGCCTGGCTCCCTACTTCGCCGGCGACCGCCTCGCCATCACCGCCGCCGGCCTCCTCGTCCTCGTCAGCGTCGCCGCGCAACTGCTCGGATCCTACGCCCTTCGCCCCATCATCAACGACTACATCCTCCCCGGCAACCTCCCCGGACTCCCCGGCGCCCTCGCCATCCTCGCCGCCATCTACCTCACCGGCACCGCCTCCACCTACGTCCAGTACCGCCTCCTCAACACCGTCGGCCAACGCGTCATCGCCCGCCTGCGCGCCCACCTCTTCCGCCGCGTCCAACAACTCCCCGTCACCTACCTCGACGCGCGCCGCCACGGCGACCTCATGAGTCGCTTCACCAACGACATCGACCAGCTCGGCATCGCCCTCACGGATAGCCTCACGGACATCCTCTCGGCCGCCCTCACCCTCCTCGGCACCCTCTCGCTCATGCTCTACATCAGCCCCGCGTTGACGCTCGTCACCCTCGTCACGCTCCCCCTCGTGGCCTGGGCAACGCGCGCCATCGTCGCCCGCGGCAAGCGACACTTCAGGGAACAACAAACCGCCGTCGGCAACCTCGACGGGTACGCCGAGGAGATGATCAGCGGCCAGAAAGTCATACAACTATTCGGCAGGGAACAACAGGTGCAGGCCGAGTTCAACAAGATCAACGACGACCTGCGCGACAAATCCGCCCGCGCCCAATTCTACTCCGGCCTCATGATGCCCGTCATGCAAAACCTCAACACCCTCAACTTCGTCCTCATCACCATCGTCGGTGCGCTCCTGGCCATATACCGCGGCCTGGACGTCGGCGGGCTGGCCGCCTTCCTGCAATACGCCCGGCAATTCGGGCGTCCCGTCAACGAGCTGGCCACCCTCTACAACAGCATCCAGGCCGCCATCGCCGGTGCCGAGCGCGTCTTCCAGGTGATCGACGAAACCGGCGAGGACGAGACCGAAAACCCCGACGCCCGACCCCTCGTCGCCCCCCGCGGTCACGTCGCCGCGCGAGGCGTTTATTTCGAGTACACGCCCGGCAAACCCGTCCTGCGGGACGTCTCTTTCACCGCCGCACCGGGGCAGAAAATCGCCCTCGTCGGCGCCACCGGCGCGGGAAAAAGCACCATCATCAACCTCATCGCCCGCTTCCGCGAACCCACCGCCGGGGAGATCACCTTCGACGGTCAGCCCGCCCGCCTGCTCACGCGGCAAAGTGTCCGCCGGTCGATGGCCATCGTCCTGCAGAGCACCCGGCTGTTCACCGGAACCATCCGCGAGAACATCCGCTTCGGTCGCCCCGACGCTACTGACGCCCAGGTGGAGGAGGCCGCCCGCGTCGCCGCCGCGCACGCGTTCATCGAGAAGTTGCCCGACGGTTACGACACCCTCCTTCAAAACGATGGCGCCAACATCAGCCAGGGACAACGGCAACTGCTCAACATCGCTCGCGCGGCCATCGCCAATCCCGCCATCCTCCTCCTCGACGAGGCGACCAGCAACGTCGATACCCGCGGCGAGGCGCTCATCCGTGAGGGTCTGGACAGGCTTATGCGCGGTCGCACGACCATCGTTATCGCTCACCGGCTTTCTACCGTCATGAACGCGGACAACATCCTCGTCCTCGACGCCGGCCGCGTGGTCGAAGAAGGCTCGCACCAGCAGCTAATCGCCCGCCGCGGGGTCTATTTCCGCCTCTACCGCGAGCAACGACCGTTCGACGAGCTGACAGATTGAGGATACCTCTCCCCTACCCCGGGCCCCCCGTTCACGAAACCATCCCGCGCTACGCGTGAATACCCCCCCCCGTCATGGTTTCCTTCCCGCAATTTCCGATAACAAAAGCACGCCCGTTTGCCGTTGACGCGTGCAGGACGCGCCGCCCCGCGC
>JAIRXZ010000012.1 GCA_031267995.1 Odoribacteraceae bacterium
TGGTCGGGTTTTGCCGGGCTTTGGTTTGTTGGCCCAGGATGATGGCTGTCCTGTCTGCCCCGGGGGGCGGGGGCATCGGGATTTAATATTCCGGGTGGGGGGCGCGGATATTCGCGATCTTCTCGGTGATGATTTTCCCGGACGCGGCGTAGTGCAGTTCAAAGGATTGGAGGGCGGGGTCGTATCGACTTCCGGGGAGGGGCTGGACGTCGGCGCGTCGCCAGGGGGTGATGGTGACGGTGTCGTCGGGGGCGATGGTGAGGAGCATGTAGCGGGTGTCGAGGTGGGCGGGATCGTCCTCCAGGTCGTGTATCACGAGGCGTACCTGGGTGGCGGAGATGGCCTTGAGCGCGGGTTGGACGGGGCGGATGACGGCGGGGGCGAGGGTGTCGGGATGCTCGACGGAGCTGCCGGAGTAGTCGCCGGAGTAGGGATTGATCATCGCGATTTCGCGGATGACGGCGCGGAGGGCAGGGTTGACGTCGTACCCGGCGTCGTTGGAGAGGATGGCGACGGGGAGCGCGTAGGCGGTATCGGCGTCGAGGCCGTCGAGGTTGACGGGGAGGGCGAGGGTGGCGTACTGTCGTCCGGGGAGGATGGTGACGGCGAGCGACGGCGGCAGGGCGAGGCGGGAGGGGGGGAGCAGCACGCGGTCGACGTGCAGCGGGTTTTCGAGGCGTCGGCGTTGGTTGAGGGAGTCGAGGGCGCGGTGGTCGATGGCGAGTTGGACGGTGACGGGGCGGTCGTCCGGCCGGGAGGAGGCGCGGTAGACGGAGAATACAATCCTGTCATCCACCGCGCCATAGGCGTGCTCGGCGACGCGGAGGAGGTCGCCGGCGCCGACGAGGTAGATGGTTTTTTTATATTGCTCGCCGAAGTCAACATCGCCGTCGCAGGCGTAGAGCGGGAGCAGCAGCAGCGCGAGGAGGCAGTGCGGCAGCGGGAGGCGGCGGGGCAGCAGCGGGAGGATCCTCCCTCGAAAGGCGCGAAGGTTTTTCATCTTTTCATCCATTCGTTAATACCCTGGCAGCTGGTGCAGTCGGGGGTTTTTGTTCATCTCTGTTTTGGGGATCGGCCAAAAGGTTTGGCGATTGGTAAACACCTTGTAGGTATAATCGCGCTGGGTGACGCGGACGATGGTGTGAAAATCGTCCTTGCGCGCTTCGGGGGCGTCGACATTCATGCCGCGGAGGGGGGCATTTTCGTGAACGACAGCCTGCTTGGTGCGGCGGAGGTCGAAATAGCGGCGGCTCTCCCAGGCAAACTCGATCTGTCGTTCGCGGAGCAGGAGATCGCGGACGCGCTGCCGGTCGGCCACGTCGGCATCGGTGATGCCGGGCAGTCCGGCGCGGTATCGCACCAGGTTAAAGCACCGTTTCATCTCGGCGGGGTCGCGGGCGACGGTGATGCCGTCGATGGTATAGGGTTGATCGAGTTCGTTCATGGCTTCCACGTAGTTGAGGAAAACCTCGGCCATGCGGTAGACGATGGTATATTTCCGCGACTGCCGGGCGCCCGGCCACCAGGAGTCCTCGAAGCCGATGAACTTGCGGCACAGGTAGCCGGTCATCGGGTAATCCTCCGGCTCGACGCTGCCGGTGGAGGCCGAGGCGTACTCCTTGCCGCTGCGGGCGTCGAGGTAGAACTTGGCCACGCGACCGTCGCGGGCGTCGATCATGGCCGGGGGCGTGGAGGCGGAGGGGTAGAAGGAGTTGTTGTAGGCGATGGTGGCGTAGAAGCGCGGTTCGCGATTGACGTACCAGCGGTGGGTGCCGGCGAGGATGGTGAAGCCGTCGGCGCCGCGGATGCCGGAGAAGGTGGTGTCGGCCGCGGTGTAGCCCGTGTCGTGCGGGCAATCGGGGGTGGCGTCGCCGGTGTCGCGACCGTTGGCCATGTAGTAGGCGTCGACGAGGTTTTGGGGGACGCTCATGGATCCCCAGCCGTTGATGACGCGGGGGGCCGCGTAGCTGTTGCTGTTGTTCATGGAGGTATGCTGGCGGCTAAAGAGTATCTCGACGTTGGCGGAGGCCAGCTGGCAGGCGCCGGTGAACATGTCGGAGTAGGAGTGGTAGTGGTCGATGCCGCCGACGCCGTCGGGAAACGGGGCGCTGTCGGCCGCCGGGACGGGGGGCGCGGGGGTGTTGTGCATGGCGGGGACGGTGTAGAGATCGACGGGCTTGAGGTCGACCAATCGTTTGGCGGCGATGGCGGCGACCGCCCATTTTTCGCTGCTCTTGACGGGATTGAGGTAGGGCGTGCCGGCGGCGTTGACGAAGGAGGCAAACTCGGCGTTTTCCCCGTTGTAGAGCGGGCTGGCGGTGTAGAGAGTAAGTCGGGAGAGGGCAGCGCGCGCCGAGTTTTTGGTGGGCTTGCCGACGTCGGTCGGGTCGAAATAGCGCTCCGGCAGCAGTCGGATGGCCTCGTCGAGGAGGGCGGTGACGCGGTCGGAGCACTCGTCCCAGGTGGATCGCTCGACGTGCAGCCGCTCCAGCGGGGTGTCGAGGGAGGGCGGGTCGTCGGGAACGATGGGCACGGGTCCCCAGGCCAGCATGAGTTCCAGGTAGAGCAGCGCCTTGACAAACAGCGCCTCGCCCGACCATTCCTGTCGTTTGAGGTCGGAGGCCTCGGTGCACTCGCGGAGGCGCCGGAGGAAGGTGTTGGCCTGGCGAATGCCCTCGTAGTAAGCGTCCCAGCGGTCGTAGTAGATATTATCGGGGGAGACCTCGTTGTTGGCGAAATAGTTCTGCGGGTGGCCGGCGCGCTTGTAGCTGACCAGCCCCTCGTCGGTGATGAGCACCCAGGGGAGGGCGTAGCCGGCGACGAGGGTACCGGGGTCGGGCAGGTGGCTGTAGATGTTGTTGAGATACTGCTGGACATACTCCTGTCGCTTGAAGACGGAGTCCATCGTGGCCAGATCGGTGATATACGGGTCGATATCCAGAAAGTGGCAGGCGTTCAGCGACGCCGCGGCGAGGAGGGCGATGATTTGCTTCATTTAAAACGAAATTTGAATGACGAGTGAGTAAGAGCGCGTCAGCGGGTAGGCCGCCCCGTTGCTGCTGGCCTGTTCGGGATCCCACAGCTTCACCTTGTCCCACACGCGCAGGTTATCGCCGATGAGGGCAAGGCGGCAGCGGGTCATCGCCACCCGTCGCGCCAGCCGCGCGGGGAGGGTGTAGCCCACCTCCAGCGTCTTCAGGCGGAGAAAGGCGCCGTTGGCCAGCCAGAAGGTGGAGTTGCGGTTGTTGTTGGCGTTTTCGCCATAAGTGAGCCGGGGGAAGCGGGCGTCGGGATTCTCCGTGGCCGCGTCGCCGGAGTAGGAGGCGGGCGTCCACCGGTTGCGCTGCTGTTTGACGATACTCAGCACGTTGCCCGTGCGACCGCCGGCGAAGGGATAGAACCCCGCGCCCCCCATGAAGTAGTCCACCTTGCCGGATCCGCGGAAAAAAACGCCGGCATCCACCCCGCGCCAGGCAACGCTGGCGGCGAAACCGTACTGGATCTTGGGGACGTTGGAGTTGCCGATGGGGAGAATGTCATCGTCATCCACGCGATCGTCGCCGTTGACATCCTGGTACTTGATGTCCCCCGGCATCACCTTGCCGAACTGCGCGGGGCTGGCGGCGACGTCGGCCTCGTCCTTGAACAGCCCCAGGGCGACGAGGCCGCGGGTGACGCCATTGCTGGTGCCCTTGCGCGCCTGGTAGGGGTAGCGCGGCGGCTCCTCGTCATAGTCGATAATCTTGTCGCGAGTAAAGGTAAAATTTCCCCGCAGCTCCACGTTGAAAGCGCCCAGCCGGCGGGTGTAAGAGGCGGTGCCATCGGCGCCCCAGCTCCTCATCTTGCCGACGTTACCCCACACCGTCTTCCCGCCAAGGCCAACGGTGCCGGGCAGCGAGGCGCGCTTCATGAAGATGTTATCGCGATGATCAACAAAAGCGTCCACCGACAGGCTCAGCGACTGCCACAGCAGCGCGTCCACCCCCCAATTTTGCTTGACAGCCCGCTCCCACACCAGCCCCGTGGAGCCGACGGCCGCCTCCGAGATGCCCGTTTGCCCGATCTGCTGGGCGTCGCCAAAGAGGTAGCCGCTGGCCGCCATGTTGACCGTGGAGAGGTAGGGGAAGCGCGTATTTTCAATCTCGTCATTCCCCACCAGCCCGTAGGAGTAGCGCAGTTTCAGGGTGTTGACAAACGGCAACGCCCGCCTCACCCAGGCATGATTGGAGACCACCCACCCCGCGGCCACCGACGGGAAAAAGCCAAATCGCTGCCCCTTGGGGAAATTCTCCGAGCCGCTATAGCCAAAGTTCCCCTCGATGAAATAGAGGTCGTTGTAAGAATAAGTGAGCCGCCCGGCCACCCCCTGGTCGCGCTCCGGGATGGAGAGCAGCTCATCGCTGACGTCGGTGCGCTGGTAATCCTTCTGCTGGTACAGCAGCAGCGCGCCCAGGCGGTGCTTGCCCAGGGAGGCGTTATAGTCCAGCTTCGCCTCCGCGTAGATGGTGCGACGACCGTGCGACGCGCTGGCAAACTGCATGGGACGGGCAGCCACCGTCCGGCTGACAATCAGCTCGCCCGTGCGCCAGTCGCGATCCGAGGCCATGAACAAATCGGGCATCTTCGTGCGACTTGTCTGGTGGAAATTCAAGTTATCAAACGAGATGGAGGCCGACAGGCGCAGCCCCTCCAACACCCTCTGCTCCACCGTCAGCAGCGACTCGGTGCTATTCTCCCGCTCGGTAATAAACCCCGTTTGGTTCAGCAGCACCGTCGGCGAGGTGTTGACGCCCGACCCGTACGACGGGAACAGCCCGTTGGAGTACGCCACCGGCACCGTCAGCGGCGTGATATTCGCCTGCGCCGCCCAGATGGCGCCGGTAGTGCCCACGCCCGGACGGTTCATATCCACCAACTTGGTGGCCAGCAGCAGGCTCACGCGCGTCCCCGGCGTCACGTCCACGTCCACGTTGGCGCGAAAAGCGTACTGGTCGCGGCGCACGTTGGAGTGATACCGCTCCATGCCGCTCTCCTTGTAAATCGCGTCGTTGGTGCGATACGACCCGCTCATGTAGTACTTCGCCAGCCTGCCGCCGCCGGAAATATTAACATTCCCCTGCGCGCCGCGGGTGTACCGGCGGAGAATCTCATCCTGCCAGCTGACGTCCGGGAAGAGGTCGGGATCCATGTTATAGCGGATAATCTCGAACGTCGCCGGCGAGTAAATCGCCCCGCCACCGCGGACAATGCTGGCCTCGTTAGCGAGGCGGGCGTAGTCATAAGCGCGCAGGTAACGCGGCAGCCGCGGCAGCGTCTCGACCATCGCCTTGACGTTGACGCTGACGGAGATCACCCCCTCCCTCCCCCGCCGCGTGTTGATGAGGATCACGCCGTTGGCGCCCCGCGCCCCGTAGACGGCCGTCGCGGTAGCATCCTTGAGGACAGAGAAACTCTCCACGTCCTCCGGCGCCAAATCATTGAGACTCGCCGCCCCGCGGTCGATGCCATCGATCAGCACCAGGGCGTCGCGACCGGCGCCAAAAGTGCTGATGCCGCGGATCCAAAACTCGGACACGTCCGCCCCCGGCTCGCCCCCCCGCTGCACCCCGATCAGCCCGGCCACGCGGCCGCTCAGCGCGTTACTCACGGACGACACGCCGCCGGACAGCAACACCTCCGGCCGCACCGTCGAAATGGAGCCGACGACGCTCACCTTCCGCTGCGTCCCGTAACCGACGACGCTCACCTCCTCCAGCTCCCGCGCCACCTCCTCCAGCGTCACGTTGATGGTTTGCCGCGACGACTTCCCCACCGCCACCTCCCGCGGCGCGTAACCGAGGGAGCTAAAAACCAGCGTGCTCCCCGGCGACGCGAGGATAACGTACCCCCCGTCGGCACCGGAAACAACGCCACCGGGGAGGCTCTTCACGCGGACATCCGCCCCCGGCAGCCCCTCGCCGGCGCGGTTGGTGACCATCCCGCTCACGCTCGTTTGGGCTATCGCGAGCGATGGAAAGCCAAGCAGCAAAACGCAAATAATCCTCCTCATGCCTTACTGTATGGAGATGCAACGCACCAGGCGATTGACCGCCTCGCCGATATAGAGGATGCCATCCGGCGTGGTAGCCACCCCGTAAGGCGTGTCGAAGAGGCTCTCCAGCGGCTGCCCGTCCGCGTAACCCGCCGCACCCGTGCCGGCGATGACGGTGGCATTCAGCCCCGTGTCGATTTTCCACACCACGTGATTCTGGTAATCCACCACGTAGAGGTTGCCCTCCGCGTCGGCGCAAATCTGCTCGATATTACCAAATTGCGCGTTCTTGCCATTGCCCTCGCGAGGCGCGCCGCGTCCCATCCCGGCGATATGCTCCAGGTCATCCGCCGCGATCCACGGCCTATCCCCGCCGGCGGGCGCGTGACGAGGATCCAGGCGATAGACGCGGCCAAAGCTCTCCGCCGACAGGTACAACTTCCCGTCCTTGCCGTTGTAACAGATATGGTTCCAGTCGGGCAGGCCAAACTCCCCGCCAATCAGCTCCACCTTTTTGGTCTCCTGGTGCACCCGCACGAAGCGCGCGCCGCCGGCCGAGATGAGGTAAACATACTCCTCGTCGGCGGCCAGCCCGGAGTACACCAGCCTGCCGGCGACGTAGTTACCGGCACTGTCCACCTGATCGTAAAACGTCTCTCGCTCCATCCAGCTGCCGCTTTTTCGCAAGCCGTAAAAAAGCAGCGGTCGGGGCGCCAGCTCTCGCTCCAGCACGAAAAACTTGTCGAACGCCGGCGTGAAAGCGCATTGCCACGGGCGATACATCCCCTCGATCAGCGTCGTCACCTTGTTCTCCGCCAGGGCGATCATCCTCAGTCGCATGCCCCCGTCGTCGGTCACGAACAGCAAGCCCTCGTCGTTCACCGCCAGCATGGACGGTCGACCCATCGTCGCCTCCATCGCCATCCCGTCCACGGACGTCGCGTCATTGAGCTTGCCCGCGACGGTAGTCACGCTGGACTTGATAAAGTACTGGAACTGACGATCGCGCAACACCCCCTCCTTCCCCTCCACCACCACCCTGATGGTCGAGAACTCCCCCGGCTGCTTGGGCGCCAGGGCGTAGATGGCATCGTCCCGCACCCTCATCACGAAGGCCTCCTTGTTATTAAAATACAGCTTGACCCTGGC
>JAIRXZ010000068.1 GCA_031267995.1 Odoribacteraceae bacterium
TGAGCCTGTCGAAGCCACCTTTCGGGTGGTGGCACGGGCTACAAGCCCGCGCCAGCGGGAGAAGGGGCGCGCCTCTCGTGCGCCCTTGATGACGCCATACGCGTCCCCCGGTGACAACATGTCGAAGGTGCATACACGGGAAAGGGCGCACACGCGGGTGCGCCCATACATTTACCGTTATTATTATCGTGGTGAGGTGGGGTGGTTTACGCCCCGCGGAGGTTGGTTTACTTCCCGCGGAAGTTGGTTTACTCCCCGCGCGGGTTGGCTTACGCCCCGCGCAGGTTTTCGACGTCGTCGATGTCGAGGGGGAGGGGCTTGCCGAGGCGTCGTTTCCCGTTGTCGGTGATGAGATAATCCTCCTCGTTGCGTATGCCGCCGACGTGCATGAACGGTTCGATTTTGTCGTAATTGATGAACTGTTCGAGGTGCTTGTTGGCTCGCCATTGCTCCACGAGTTCGGGGATAAAGTAGATGCCCGGTTCGATGGTGAGGACGAAGCCCGGTTCCAGCGGGCGACTGAGGCGGAGGGACTTGAGGCCGAACTGCTCGCTCCTCACGATGCCGTTGTAGCCAACCCACCGTTCGCCGAGACCCTCCATGTCGTGGACGTCGAGTCCCATGAGGTGCCCCGTCCCGCAGGGGAAAAAGAGGGCGTGGGCGCCGGCCTGTACCGCCTTGGTGACGCCGCCGCGGGTGAGGCCGATGGCCTTCAAGCCCTCGAAGATGGCGGCGGCGGCGGCCAGGTGCACCTCTTTGAAGTGGACGCCGGGGCGGAGAGCGTCGACGGCGGCGCGGTGGGCGGCGAGGACGATTTCGTAGATAACGCGCTGAGGCTCGGTGAATCGCCGGCCGACGGGGAAGGTGGAGGAGATGTCGCCAACGTAGCGCTCGCGGGTTTCGGCGCCGGCGTCGAGGAGAAAGAGCTGGCCGTCGCGGGCGATGGCGTCGCGGGTGTGATTGTGAAGCACTTGGCCGTTGACGGTGGCGATGACGGGAAAGGCGAGGCTGCCCCCGTCGCGCTCGGCAACGGCGGTGACGGCGGCGGCAATCTCGGACTCCTTGATGCCGGGACGGAGCAGGCGCGCCGCCTCGAGGTGCATGTCGATGGAGATGTCGACGGCTTTTTCGATCTCGCGCACTTCGTCGTCCGATTTATAGATGCGTTGCTTGATGATGGCGCTGATGAAGGGGCGGGAGACGCGCCGGGCTTGCTCCGGGGGGAGGATGTTCATGAGGTCGAACAACTTGAGGCGGTGTTCGGCGCGGTAGGTGGGGAGGAAATGAATGATCCTGCCCCGCACGCGCGCCGAGTCGATGATGCCGCCGAGTTTGGCGGTGGGTTCCAGGCGGGTGATGCCGACGCTTTCGCAGACGGCGCGGAGGGTGGGGAGGGTGCCCGTCCAAACGACGTCGTCGATGTTTTGTTCGTCGCCGAAGATGGTTTCGGTACCTTCCTCGATGTCGATGATGGCGGCAAGCCCAGGCCGTTCGATACCAAAGAAATAGAGGAAGGTGGAGTCCTGGCGAAAGGGGTAGGTGTTGTCCTCGTAATTGATGCCACATTCGTCGTTGCCGAGAAAGAGGAGCATTCCGCTGTGTAGTTCCTGGCGCAATTTTTGGCGCCTGGCGATGTAAGTGTTTGTCGTGAACATTGTGTGTGTGTATTAATTATTAAGTTCTTGTTCAATAAATTCCCTGGGCAGCAGGCCGAATTGCTGCTGGAAGCAGTGGGCGAAGTAGGAGGGGGCGTTGAAGCCGACCATGAAGCTGATTTCGTTTATTTTGTGCTGGTTGCTTTTGAGCAGCTCCGCCGCCTTTTTGAGGCGGACGAGGCGGATAAAGTCGTTGGGAGTAAGCCCGGTGACGGCCTTCACTTTGGTGTAAAGGAGCGTGCGGCTGGTGTTGACCTCCCTGGCAAGCTGGTCGACGGAAAAGTTGGCGTTGGAGAGGTTTTGGCGGATGGATTCGAGCACGCTGGCAAACCATTTTTCGTCGGCCTTGCCGGTGATGGTGTCGAGGGGGATGAGGGGGTGGGCAGAAAATTGCTCCCTGAGCTTCCCGCGGTTTTCGAGGAGATTGGTGACGCGGGCGTGCAGGGAGTTGGCAGAGACGGGTTTCTCGATATAATCGTCGGCGCCCGCCTCGCTGGCCCCGGCGCGAGCGGCAGCGTCCCCCCGCGCCGAAAGGAGGACGACGGGGACGTGCGAGAGGTGGATGTCCGCCTTGACGCGGCGGCAAAGTTCGATGCCGTCCATGACGGGCATCATGATGTCCGAGATGATGAGGTCGATTTTATTCTCCCTGGCAATCGCGAGGGCGGCGAGGCCGTCGGGAGCGGTGCAGGCGTGGTATTTCCGACCGAAGACGCGGGCGAGGTAGACGATAAACTCCTCGTCATCTTCGACAATGAGGACGGTGCCCGCTTTTCTGGCGGCGTCCGGCAACGGGGGCGGGGAGGGGAGTGGAGGGGTGACGGGAAGGTCGCCGCCGGGAATGACGGGGATGTGCAGGGTGAAGCGGGTGTATTCGCCCCGCCGGCTCTCCACGCGGACGGTGATGTTGATGCGCCCGGCCAGGAGCCGAACGATGGAAAGGCCTATGCCAAAGCCGGTGGCGGGGAGGCGTCGGTCGTGCTCGCCCTGGTAAAAGAGGTCGAAAATCTTATCCCGTTCCTCCTCCGGGATGCCCCTGCCGTTGTCCTCGACGGTGAGGAGGATGGCGGCGGAATCGGTGGCGTCGGCGCTGACGGTGACGCGGTCGCGGGTGAATTTGAGCGCGTTGACGAGGAGATTGCTGAGTATTTTGGTAAGCGCCTCGCCATCGGTAAAAAGCGGAACGGGGGTACCGGGGAGGCGGGTGACGAGCCGGGCGCCGCGCTGACGGGCGGCGGGGACAAAGCGGCGGGCGGTCTTTTCGACGAGTTCAACGAGGTCGAAGGTGGTGTTGGTGATGATGTACATCTCCCTGTCGAGCCGCGTGAAATCGAGCAGCTGGCTGCTGAGGTCGAGCAATCGCTCCCCGTTTTTTTTGACAACGTCCAGATCCTCCCTCACCTCGTCGGGGAGGCCGTGGTGGCGGAGGATGCTCTCGACGGGGGCGAGGATGAGGGAGAGGGGGGTGCGTATTTCGTGAGTGACCTGGGTAAAGAGGTTGAGCCTGGCCTCGTACATCCCTTTTTCGTTTTCGCGGCGGAGGGTTTCGATCTTGTTCTCGTGCGACCGTTCGAGCCGCTTGACGAGTATCCTGTAGGCGACGAGGACAAGGCAGGCAAACAACAGCGCGTAAGCGATATAGGCAAGATGAGTTGCCCACCAGGGAGGAAGAATAGTGAGGTGAAGCCGCGTCTCATCGGGATTCCAAGCCCCGGCGCCGGCGCGGGAGGTGGCGCGGAAAGTGTAGAGGCCGGGGGGGAGATTGGTGTAGGTGGCCTTGTTGTCGCGGTTATCGGTGAGCGTCCACGTCTTGTCGAAGCCCACGAGGGTGTACTTGTAGGCGTTTTTGGAGGGCGCCCGAAAGCTGGTGGCGATAAATTCGATGGTGAAACCGGAGTGGTGGCGGGGGAGGGTGATCTCCTGCTCGCCATCGGGACGGGCAACGGGGTGCAGCGTCTCCCCCGTCCCGTTGCCCTTCCCGGTGAGGCGCAGGGCGGTAACGAGCGCGCGCGGGGGCTGGGTGTTGTCGCGGATATCGCCAGGAATAAAGGTGTTGAACCCGTTGCTTCCCCCGATGTATACGCGTCCCCGCGCCGTCTTCACGCAGGCATTGGTGGTGAAAGGTTGGCAGTAAAGACCCTCCTCCTCGTTATAAAAGCGGGTGGAACCGTCGCGCGTATCGTGGCGGAGGAGGCCGGTGCCGGTGACGATCCACAGCTCGTTGTCGCCGGGGAGAATGGAAAAAATATTGCCGTGGGTTTCAAAGACAGGATCGGGATGGCGGGCGAGTACGCGGCGGCGAAGATCGTAAGTATAAAGGCCATGACCGGCAGTGCCAATCCAAATCTTCTCCCCGGTAATGCAAAGCGTCCCGATCATCTCCGGCAGCCCCGTCTGTTGGTTGGAATAGAAGGCAGTGGCGCCGGTGGCGGGGTTAAAACTGATCAGCCCCTTCCCCTGGGAGGCAATCCAAAGAACACCGGCGGGATCCTCCTCGACGCGCTCGACGTAGCTATTAAACCCAAAATCGGCAACGGGGAGAA
>JAIRXZ010000104.1 GCA_031267995.1 Odoribacteraceae bacterium
CAGTCAGCGGGAAGCTTCCGCATCGATGCGGAGACGTCCTGCAACTCGCGGGGCCATTCCGCAAGTTGCGGAAACGTCCTGCAACTCGCGGGGCCATTCCGCAAGTTGCGGAAACGTCCTGCAAATCGCGTGGCGTTTCCGCAAGTTGCGGAAACGTCCTGCAAGTCGCGGGGAGTTTCCGCAAGTTGCGGAAACCTTCTCGCGAGTCGCGGGGAGCTTCCACATCGACGTGGAAACCTTCTCGCGAGCCGCGGGAGATCGTCGTGCTATCGCGGAAGCCAAAAAAAACATCACGACGCGCCATCGCGTTGACAATAATCACAAAATTCACACCACAGCATCAAACATTACCTGTATGAACAGAATCACGCTTTTCCTCCTGGCCGCCGCGCTGCTTGGCGGTTGCAATAAAAACGACGCGCCGCGCGGTGGCGATAACTACATCCTCTCCCTCCACCTGACGCGGGCGGACAGGACGATTCCCGCGGCCATCGCGGGCGACAGCATCCTGGTGACCATGCCCGGCGATTTCGCGACGGACGGCATCGAGGCCACCATCGTCGTCAGTGAAAAGGCCGTCGTGACGCCCGATCCCGCCACCATCACGGCCTGGGAGACGCCGCGGGAGTTCACCGTCACCGCCGCCAACGGGCAGCAGCGGGTGTATGGCTACCGCGCGAGCCGCGACACGCGCTCCGTCGAGGGGGACGTCGCCCTCCTCACCCAGGCCGACGTCGACGCGCTGGCCGCCACGCGACCGGAACGGATCAACGGCGCGCTCACCATCGGCGCCGGCAGTGGCGCGGACTCCGTGCGTTCGCTGGCTCCCCTGGCGGGTCTCAGGGTGGTGGAGGGCGCGCTGACCATCCTCCCCGCGTACGCGGGCGGCGACCTGGCCGGCCTCGAAAGCCTCGAAAAGGTGGGCGCGCTGCGCGTCGCGCCAAGCTGGGGCGGGCATCTCGATGCCATCCGGATGCCGTCGCTGGTGGTCGTCATGTCCGATCTTTCCATCGAGCAAACCCCCGTCGCCGCCCTGGAGTTTCCCTGCCTCCGCGAGGTGGGCGGCAACCTGCGGCTCAGCGATAACGAACGCCTCGCCGGGGTCAGCTTCCCGTCGCTGGTCGGCGTCCTGGGCGGGCTTTCCGTGGAGGGGGGATGGATGGGGGAACAGCGCCTCGCCGACATTCAACTCCCCGCGCTGGAACGGGTGGGGGGCGAGGTGTACATCTACGACCTCCCGCTGCTGGAGCGGCTGGAGATGCCGTCGCTCGCCGGTGCGTCCTCCGTCAGGGTGATCGCCCTCGACGGGTTGGTTAGCCTCGCGATGCCCCGCCTGGAGCGGCTGCCGGGGGATCTCGATCTTTCTGCCCTGCCGGTGATGACCGGCGTGGATCTTCGCGCACTCCGCGTTATTGACGGGGGGTGCTCCTTCCAGAATCTTTACCTGCTGCGGAATCTGGACGGGATAAGGGAACTTGGCGAGGTGGGCAGCCTCTTTTTTAGAGGTCTCCCCGAATTGGAAAGCATCGCGGGGCTGAAGAAACTTGCCCGCGTGGGGGCGCGCCTCTACCTGTCGGATCTCCCGAAGCTGCGGGACGAGACGCTGGACGGGCTTTCCGCGCTCGCCCGCGTGGGGACGGATATGATTATCTCGCGGGTGCCTTTTAAACGTTTTGCCGGGTTTTCCCTGTCGGTGACCGATCTTAATCTTAGCGACATCACCGGCGTCGAGGAGATTGACGTCCGCGGCATGACCATCGCGAACACCCTCACCATCGCCGGCATCACCGCCCCATTTGTCCTGAAGGGGGCTGCCGCGTTCCCCGCGAATCTCTCCCTGGGCAACGCCGAGGCCGTTATCGGCGAGGGTTTCGAGGAGGTGCGCGACCTCTCGTACACCATGACCATCCCCTCCGCCGCCCCCCGCGAGCTGGCCATCCGTCGCGTCAACGGCAACGCCTCGTTCAACATCTACAACTTCGAGGCGTTCCGCGCGCCGCTGCTGGGCGAAATCGCCGGCACTTTCAACGTCGCCACCGC
This sequence comes from Odoribacteraceae bacterium, assembly GCA_031267995.1. GTDB lineage: Bacteria > Bacteroidota > Bacteroidia > Bacteroidales > Marinifilaceae > JAIRKS01. The sequence goes on from JAIRXZ010000104.1 coordinate 2,041, forward strand.
CACCGGCATCCAGCGCGTCGAATTCCCTATGCTCGCCCGCGCCGGCGCCACCACGTTGAGCATCGCCATCCTCCCCGCCTTCGCCCTCCCGGCGCTGGTCGGCGTCGACGGGAATTGCACCATCACCACGGGCGCGTACCAGGGCGCCGCGCTCGCCTCGCTGCAAATGCCGGCGCTGCGGAGGGTCGACGGCGCGCTCTCCATCAGCGGGCAGTCGTACTATCCCAACACCAAGTTGACCAACCTCGACGGGTTCGCCGCCCTCGAGAGCGCGCGGGGGGTAACAGTCGCTTACAACACCGCCCTCGCGGACTTCACCGGGCTGCGGGGCGTCCTATCTTCTCTCACCGCCGCGGCCTGGAGCGTCAGCGGCAACGCCTATAATCCCTCGTACGCGGAGATGCTGGAGGGACTTTTCGTCAATCCATAACACAAATCATTAAACACTTATCACATGAAAAGGATTACTTTTTTACTCGCGCTGGCCGTGCTGCTTAACGGCTGTTACAGGGACGATATTCGCGACCTGAACAACAAGTACAACGATCTCAAAACCGAGCAGGAGCGGCAGGCCGACCTCCTCGACACCTATCGCGCCCTCCTCCAGGCGCTGGAGGGTAAGCTCACCGTCAACGCCATCGTCAGCGTGGAGGGCGGCTACAGGATCGACTTCTCCGACGGCACCGCGCTCGCCATCGCCAACGGCCACGCGCCCGTCGTCACCATCGGCGACAACGGCAACTGGCTGGTGGACGGCGCGGACACGGGCAAACCCTCCGCGGGCGCGGCCGGCCTGTCGCCCGTCATTGTCGACGGCGTTTGGCACCTGGGCGACGTCAATACCGGCGTCAAGGCCGAGGGCGCGCCGTCCATCATCAGCATCGTGGAGGCCGCCGGCAGCATCACTTTTTACATGAGCGACGGGTCGTCGGTGACGATGGGGAGGACGGAGACGATCGGCCTCTACGTGCTCTCCGAGGGGACGATGGGCGGCAACAACGGCCAGCTGGTGTTCTTCGACCATGACGCCACCACCGGCAAGTTCACCCGTAATGACGCCAAACGCTTCAGGGAGTACGCCGAGACCCCCAACGACCTCCTCGTCTACGGCTCCAAGATGTACTGCGCCATCACCGGCTCCACCGACGACGGCGGCCTGCTGCGCGTCATCAACCCCCTCACCGGGGCGACGATCAGCGACATCCCGATCGTCCTCGAAAGCGTCAAGCAACAACCCCGGCGGCTCCTGGCGCGCGGCGGGAAGGTGTACGTCACCCTCTACCCCGGCGCCGTGGCGCGCGTCGATACTGCCTCGCTCGCGGTCGACGTCGCGGCGCTCACCGGCGCCTTCCCGGAGGGCATTTGCGCGTCGGGCGCGTCGCTCTACATCTGCAACTCCGGCCAGGGCGTCGGCAACACCATCTCCGTGGTGGACATCGAGCGGTTCGCGGAAACGAGCGCCATCACCGTCCCGCTGAACCCCGTCGACATCGTCGCGGCCGTCAATGGCGAGATTTTTTTCAACACCGCCACCGTCTGGACAGGCGCCACCGCCAGCGCGCCGGCCAACATCCACGTGCTCGACCCCGTCGGCAAGCGGGTGGCGGAGACCCTCGACGTCCCCGCGGAGCACATCGTCGCCGGCAAGCAATACCTCTACGGCGCGTGGCTGGACTGGGATAGCTTCGACAGCGAGCTGAAGAAAATCTCCCTCGCCGACCACTCCGTCAGCGCCTTCACCGCGTCGCTCCCCGCCTACGCCTTTGCCTACAAACTCGCCCTCAACCCCCTCAACGGCGACCTCTTCCTCACCCAGCAAATGGGGCAGTACATCTTCCACTTCAAGGAAGACGGCACGCTGGTCGAGACCCTCTCCGCCGGCCAGCAAAACGGCGCCGCCGTCGCCATCATCAACATCATCAAGTAACCCCGGCGGGGCGACAACGACAGGGGCGGGGCGATACACCTCGCCCCTTTCCGTTGCCGGCCGACGCCGCGAATCACGCCGGAAATCACTACATTCGCGACAAACAACCCGGCAAATCAACACATGACATTCAAAAAAACATCATTCCTCCCCCTCCTCGCCACCAACCTCCTGGGCGTGCTCAACGACAACTTCCTCAAGACCCTGGCCTGCTTCACCTGCGTCGCGTGGGTGGGCGCGGGCCGGCAATCGATGATCGTCACGCTCGCCTCGGCCGCCCTGGTGCTGCCTTACCTCCTCTTCTCGCCGCTGGCCGGTCGACTGGCCGCCGTCTACCGGAAACGCCGCGTGCTCGTCGCCGCCAAGGCCTCGGAACTCGCCATCGTCGGCGTGGCCATCGTCGGGATTCTCGGTCGATCCACCGTCGTCGTCCTCCTCTCCATCCTGCTGATGGGACTGCAAAGCGCCCTCTACTCCCCCTCCAAGTACGGCCTCGTCCGCGACATCGGCGGCCGCGACGGCATCTCCTACGGGTCGGGCGCCATGGAGACCTTCTCCTTCACCGGCATCCTCGCCGGCACCATGCTGGCCTCGTTCCTCGCCGGCGGCGCCCCCGCGTGGGTCTCCTGCGCGCTGCTGGCGGTGGTCGCCCTGCTGGGATGGATCGGCAGCCTCGCCGTCAAAGCGCGCGAGGAGGAACCGGACGGGCAACGCCGCGAAACCCTCGACCCGCTCCGCTTTACCCGCGACATGTGTCGCCGCGCCCGCTCCTTTCGCGGGCTGAACCGGGTGATCCTCGGCCTCTCCGCCTTCTGGATGACCGGCGCCATGATCCAGATGACGCTCATCGTCTACTGCCGCGGGGCGATGGGGATGAGCGATTTCCAAACCGGCGGCGTCCTCTCGCTGGCGGCCGTCGGCATCGGCGCGGGGTGCTACCTGGCGGGGGTTCTTTCCGGTCGACGCGTGCGCCTCTCGCTGGTGCTGCCGGGGGGATTGGCCACGGGCGGCGTCTTCCTGGCCATCTACCTGCTGCCCCTCGGCGGCGGGACGTTTGCCGTGGCTATCCTCCTGGCAGCCTTCAGCAGCGGCTTCTTTAAAGTGCCGTTAGACGCGTGGATCCAAGCGCGCGTGGAGGGACGCGAGCTGGGGATGATGCTGGCCTATTCCAACCAGCTCTCCTTCCTTTTCATGCTCCTGGCCTCCGCCTGCTTCGGCCTCATCGACCGCTTCTTCGGCCCCGCCGCCGTCTTCCTCTTCCTCGGCATCCTCCTTCCGACGGTATCGCTATGGCTGCGCGCCCTCTCGCGCGAGGAGGAAAAACAATGAATATCAATGACGCGATGACAGGTTTGAATGATATGCCGAGAAGTTTGAATGAAACGCCGAGAAGTTTGAATGATATGCCGACAAGCATCCGCGTCCTGACGACGCTATACCGCCACGTCCTCTCGCTGCGCTACCGCGTGCAAGTCGAAAACGCCCACCTCCTCGACGGCCGCGAGGCAAAACTCATCCTCCCCAACCACCAGGCCATCGTCGACCCGCAAATCCTCTACACTTACCTCCGCCCCCCCGGCCCCCCCCCCGCCCAGGGGGCCCCCCGCGCGGGCCCGCGCCCGCCCGGGCGGCCCCCCGGGCGCAC
>JAIRXZ010000108.1 GCA_031267995.1 Odoribacteraceae bacterium
CTGGCGCTGAAACAGAAAATAGAATTCTTCATCCCCCGTTTCAAAACCGCCATCATCAACTCGCGCACCGCCCGCGACAACCAAACCGTCAACAGCCGTCACCACTCCGAACACACCCGCAAGGCTCGCCTCTACATCTCCCACTTCCTCCAGGTACTCAACCTCACCATCCTCCGCGGCGAGCTAAAACCCGCCGCCCGCGCCTACTACGGCCTCCCCGAAACCGACGCCAGGCTCCCCCCCCTCGTCGCCGAGCAAGACCTCGTCGCGTGGGGCGAAAAACTCATCCACGGCGAGCAGGAGCGCACCCTCCGCGGCGGCACCCCCATCTACAGTCCCTCCATCGCCCTCGTCCGCGTCAACTTCGAAAAATTCAAGCAAGCCTCCATCGCCCAGAAACAATTCCAGCAAAGCGCCGCCCGTTACAGCGCCGAACTCGCCCGTTACCGCGCCGACGCCGACGCCCTCGTCCTCGACCTCTGGAACGACATCGAAAAATCCTTCGACAACATCCCGGACGAAAACCAACGCCGCGCCCGCTGCGAACAATACGGCATCACCTACGTCTACCGCAAAGGAGAACGAGAAAAACACCTGGAACAACAGGAAATGGAACGAATCAACCCGCGACTGCCCTTCTAAAACCAAACCCCGCCCGGCCTCCTTCCCCGCCACCCTCCACAGCAACGAAAAAAGACTCCCTGCACGGGGAAAACCGCTCACCGGGGAGATAGGGAGAACGCCCGCGAATGGCGAGGATCGGGGTATCTCGGTTGCCGGTGAAGCAACGGGGAAAGCTTGTGCGGACATGGTAGACTACCCGGTTATCGTCCCGGGAAGTGCCGTCCAGATTCCGATCGGCAAACCGTATCCCATCGATAGGTAGCGTACCACATTCCCAGGTTACAGATGCTGCGGCGGGTGATGATGGCCTTGAAACGCTTGTCGTGGTGGACGGACAGGTGATGGATGGCCAGGGGAGTAAACGAGACGACCGCTGCGAGGCGCGTCAAGGCACTTCGGGCGGGGTTCGCGGACGAAAGAATCCCGCCCCGCGGCGGATCGGTTTTGCTCGTTCCGGGGCGGGGCGGGAGTGGGGAGAAGCCTCTCGCGGGAGATTAGAAGGGGAGGTCGTCCGGCTCCGAGACGGGTGGGATGTCCTCCGTGCGGTATTCGGGTGGCGGTACCCCGGCGGATTGTTGGGTTTGCGGTTGTACGCGCTCTATTCTCCATCCTTCGAGGTTGGTAAAGTAGGAGACCTGTCCCTGGTTTTCCCACTTACGCCCGCGCAGGTTGAAGTAGACTTTGATTTGTTCGTTCAGTTGGATATTGTCCAGCAGGTCGCATCGATCCTGCACGAGTTGTATTTTGATAAAATCACTCCACTGGCTATTTCTCTCGTTCTCCAGTTCGATAACGAACTCTCTTTTTTGGAAGCGATCAGTGACGTGCTGTGTCTCCTCCTTGTGTATCAGTTTCCCGGTAATCTCGTAATTCATGGGGGTATGAGTTTTATGAAAAACAAGCCCGCCGTCGGGGTGGGCTTGTCTTTTTCGTGTAATTTCTGTTGTTAGTGAGCGTGGTCGTGCTCCCCTTCGTTCTCGTTGACGGCGGGCACCACGATTTCCATCAGTTCCACCTCGAAGATCAGCGCTTCGTTCGGGCCGATGGGGCCACCGTACGTTCCCCGTTCGCCGTAGGCCAGGGAAGCGGGGATGTAGATTGTCCACTTGGAGCCGACGGGCATCAGCTGGATGGCTTCAGACCAACCGGGGATCACGCCGCTCCCGACTTCAAACTCGAAGGGTTCGCCTCTCGTGCGGGAGGAGTCAAATTCGCTGCCGTCGAGGTGCGTGCCCTTGTAGTGTACTTTTACCCGGTCTGTTGCCGTGGGGATGGGGCCGTCACCGGTGCTCTCGACTTTGTATTGCAGTCCGCTCGCGGTGGTGGTTACTCCCGTTTTCTTCCCGTTGGCTGCCAGGAAATCTTCGCCCTCTTTTTTCGTTTTCTCGCCCTTCGCGGCGACGGCTTTCTGGCCGTACGTGTTCATGTACATGCCCATTGCTTGCGGGTCGGCCGGTGCCTCTTTTTTCTGCAGGGCGGCGTTGATCCCGGCGACGTAGGCCTGGAGGTTGGGTTGGATGCCCATGCTTCTCAGTTGTTCCCCGAAGTTGTAGCCCAGGTAGAAGGAGACGGTGTCGGTGTCGTTTTTCAGCGAGGCTTGCGTTTGCGTGTAGTTACAGCAGCTGGCGGTGGCCAGGGTAACGATAGACAGGATGAGGATAAAAAACTTGGTGTTCATAGCTTTTAGTTGTTAAAAAAATTATACGATATCCAGTAATTCAATGTCAAAGATGAGTGTTTCGTCCGGGCCGATGGTTTGCCCCGCGCCGCGGCTGCCGTAGGCGAGTTCGGGGGGGATGAATAGCTGCCACTTGGACCCCGCGGGCATCATTTGCAGGGCCTCCACCCAGCCGCCGATGACGCCGTTTACCGGAAATTCGGCCGGCGTGCCGCGGCGGTAGGAGGAGTCGAAGACCGTGCCGTCGACGAGGCGTCCCTCGTAGTGGCATTTCACCTTGTCGGAGGGGCGGGGGAGGTTTCCGTTGCCGGCGGTGACTATCTTGTATTGCAGGCCGCTGGGGAGTTCGGTGACATCGCTTTTTTCCCTGTTGTGTTTGAGGAAGCGTTGTCCTTTTTCGCGGGCGTCCTTGCCTTTTTCTTCTTGCTGTTTCGAGAGGAATCGTTGCAGTATTTCGTCGGAATCCTCCGGGGTGATGTCGGGCATCTCCCCCGCGAAGATTGCCCGGAGGGCGTCCGCGAACGCCTCCACGTTTATCGCGCGGATGCCGGAGGAGATCAGGTTGTTCGCCATGTTCAACCCCAGGCAGTAACTCACTTCATCCAGTTCTTCTGTATATTTCATGTAAATTATATGTTTTATGTCCGAGGCGGCAAATGTACTAACAATGCGGGAACTCGCAAGTGAATGGGTGGAAATTTGCAAGACAATTTTATTAATTTTCGATTATCCCGTCGCGCAGATGCACCTGCCGGTCGGACATGTCGGCCAGCGAGGTGTCGTGCGTGACGATGACGAAGGTGTGCCCGAGCTTTTCTCTCAGGGTGAAGAAGAGCTGGTGCAACTCGTTCTTGTTGTTCGAGTCGAGGTTCCCGGAGGGTTCGTCGGCCAGCACCACCGCGGGATCGTTGACGAGGGCGCGCGCTACCGCCACCCGCTGCTGTTCGCCCCCGGAGAGTTCGTTTGGTTTGTGGGTGAGGCGTTCGGCAAGCCCCAGCAGTTGCAGCAGTTCGCGTGCCTTCCATTCCGCCTCGCGTCGCCCGACGCCCTTGATCCAGGCGGGGATGCAGACGTTTTCGATGGCCGTGAATTCGGGCAGCAGGCGGTGGTGTTGGAAGACGAATCCGATGTTGCGGTTGCGGAAGGCAGACAATCCAGCGCGCGAGAGGCGGGCGACGTCGATGTCGTTGTAGAGGATCTCTCCCTCGTCGGGGCTGTCCAGCGTGCCGATGATGTGTAGCAGGGTACTTTTTCCCGCCCCGCTGGGGCCGACGATGGTCACAACCTCTCGCTCCCGGATGACGAGGTCGATCCCCTTCAGCACCTGCAGGTCGCCGTAACTTTTTTTAATTCCTTTAATCTCGATCACGCCCGTTTTCCGGGTGACGAGGTCGATCCCCTTCAGCAACTGCAGGTCGCCGTAACTTTTTTTATTTTTTTTAATCTCGCTCATGCTTGTTTTAGCTTTTCGGGCGCTAAAGGTAGTGATTAACGCGGAAGAAGGCGTACCTTCGCAGGGAAAAAGTAGAAAGAAGCTATGGCATATTACATGAATCCCACGGCATACGTGGCCGGGAAAAGCGGCCTGGAGAGCCGCCACGTGAAGCAGTTATTGGCGTTGCTGGACGAGGGGGCGACGATCCCCTTCATCGCCCGCTACCGGAAGGAGATGACCGGGAGTATGGACGAGGTGCAGGTGGAGCAAGCGAGCGCGCTGTACGAGCAGTTCAAGGATCTGGAAAAAAGGAAGAAGACGGTGCTCGACAGTATCGAGCAGCAGGAGAAACTCACGCCCGCCCTGAGGACGCAGATCGAGCGTTGCGCGGATCCCCGCGAGTTGGAGGATATCTACCTGCCATACAAACCGAAGAAGCAAACGCGCGCCTCGAAGGCCAGGGAGCGAGGACTGGAGCCGCTGGCAAAGTGGCTGATGCAGCAGGAAGGGGGCGACGCGCGGGAGAAGGCAGCCAATTTCACGCGCGAAGGGGTGCCGGGCGAGGAGGATGCCCTCCAGGGGGCGCGCGACATCATCGCCGAGTGGGTCAACGAGGACGAACGCTCCCGTGGCGCCATCCGTCACATCTTTGAACGGTCGGCCGTGCTGGCGTCCAAGGTGGTCAAGGGGAAGGAGACGGAGGGAGAGAAGTTTTCCGACTATTTCGAGTATGCGGAACCCCTGCGCCGCGTCCCCTCCCACCGGATGCTGGCCGTCCGCCGGGGCGAGGGGTCGGGATTCCTGAGAGTGAGCGTGAACGTCCCCGACGACGAGGCGATCTCCGCCCTGGAAAGGCGCCACGTCAGGGCGAACAACGACCGCGCGATGCACGTGAAGATGGCCGTTCGCGACAGCTACAAACGCCTGCTGCACCCCTCCATCGAGACGGAGTACCTCCAGGCCGGCAAGCAAAGGGCGGACGAGGAGGCCATCAGGGTATTTACCAACAACCTGCGGCAGCTCCTGCTCGCGCCCTCCCTGGGCAACCGGCGGGTGCTGGCCATCGACCCCGGTTACCGCACGGGGTGTAAGGTGGTCTGCCTGGACGAAACCGGTCGGCTGCTGCACAACGAGACCATCTATCCCCATCCCCCGCGCGGCGATTGGAGATCCTCCTCCTCCAAGCTTGCCACCCTGGTCAGCGCGTACAACATCGCGGCCATCGCCGTCGGCAACGGCACCGCCGGCCGGGAGACCGAGCAACTCGCGCGGCAGACGCGCTACGACCGCGAGGTGGCCGTCTTCTCCGTCAGCGAGGACGGCGCCTCTATCTACTCCGCCTCGAAAATCGCGCGGGAGGAGTTCCCCGATCACGACGTCACCGTCCGCGGGGCGGTATCCATCGGCCGTCGCCTCATCGACCCGCTGGCCGAGCTGGTCAAGATCGACCCGAAGTCCATCGGCGTGGGACAATACCAGCACGATGTCGACCAAAGCCGCCTCAAGGAGAGCCTCGACCGGGTCGTGGAGTCGTGCGTGAACCTCGTGGGCGTGAACGTGAACACTGCCGGCGTCCACCTCCTCTCGCGCGTCTCCGGGCTGGGGCCGGCGCTGGCCTCCGGTATCGTCGAACATATCCGCGAGCACGGCCTCTTCCGCGACAGGCGCGCGCTGAAGAAGGTCAAGCGCATGGGCGAAAAGGCCTACGAATTGAGCGCCGGATTCCTGCGCGTGGAGGGATCGAGCAACCCGCTGGACAACTCCGCCGTTCACCCGGAGTCCTACTCCGTCGTCGAGCGCATGGCCGCCGACCTGGGCGTTTCCCTCCCCTCCCTCATCGGCAACGAGCGGGCGTGCAACGCGATTGACCTCTCCCGCTACGTGAACGACCGCATCGGCCTGCCCACCCTCCTGGACATCCTCCAGGAGCTGAAAAAACCGGGACGCGATCCCCGCGAACAGGCCAAACCCTTCGAGTTCGACGAAAATATCCGCGACATCAACGACCTCCGCGAGGGGATGATCCTGCCGGGCATCGTCACCAACATCACCAACTTCGGCGCCTTCGTGGACTTGGGCATCAAGCAGGACGGGCTGGTGCACCTCTCCGAAATCTCGGACAAGCACGTCTCCAACCCCGCGGAGGCGCTCTCCCTCCAGCAGCACGTGACGGTCATGGTGCTGCGGGTGGACAAAGTGCGCGGCCGCGTCAGCCTCTCCACGCGACAGGCGCGGGATCCCGGCACGCGGGGAAAATAAATCGAGAAATTCCGGCAACGCGCGGGAAGTGTGAAATAAATATCTACCTTTAGCGGGCAAAAAAAACGTAAGCGAAACAAAGAGATGGAATGGTTAATACTCGTCGTGTTGGTAATCGTGGGCTTCACGCTCATACTTCTTGAATTTCTCGTCTTCCCCGGCGTGAACGTGGTGGGGATCATCGGCTTCATCTGCGTTGCCGTGGCCGTCTACGTCGCCTACTCGTCGTTGGGAGGTTGGGCTGGCCACCTCTCCCTGCTGGGCATCGCCGGCGCCGGGTTCGCCGTCACCTACTACGCCCTGCGCTCGAAAACGTGGAGACGCTGCCAGCTGGACGCGCAAATCGACAGCACGGTCGAGGGCGTCGAAGCGGGAATCAAGGAGGGAGACACCGCCCTCTGCCTCGGCCGCCTCGCCCCCATGGGAAAAGTACGCGTCGGCGAAGCCGTGATGGAAGCGCAATCCCAGGACGGCTACGTGGACGCGAACAGCGAAGTCATCATCGTGAAAGTCCTTAAAAGTAAAGTCATCGTAAAACTCAAAACTAAATAATCATGGAACAAAACTACGTTTTCTTGCTGGTGGTCATCATCGGCGCCCTGTTTCTACTCTGGATCGTCTTCTACTTCATCCCGATCGGACTATGGTTCCGGGCGCTGGTATCCGACGTGAAAGTATCGCTCATACAACTCGTGCTCATGCGCTGGCGGCGCGTACCCCCCTCCGTGATCGTCGAAGCGATGATCATCGGGAAAAAAGCGGGACTACTCCTGAAAGCCGACCTGCTCGAGGCGCACTACCTCGCCGGCGGGCACGTCCAGCAAGTCGTCAACGCCCTCGTCTCCGCGTCGAAAGCGAACATCGACCTCACCTTCCAAATCGCCACGGCCGTCGACCTGGCCGGACGCGACGTCTTCCAGGCCGTCCAGATGAGCGTCAACCCCAAGGTCATCGACACCCCGCCCGTCGCCGCCATGGCCAAGGACGGCATACAACTCATCGCCAAGGCCAGGGTTACCGTCCGCGCGAACATCCGCCAGCTCGTCGGGGGCGCCGGCGAGGAGACCGTCCTCGCGCGTGTCGGCGAGGGAATCGTCTCCTCCATCGGCTCGGCCATCTCCCACAAGCAAGTGCTGGAGAATCCCGACTCCATCTCCAAAGTCGTCCTTGAAAAGGGACTCGACTCCGGGACGGCCTTCGAGATCCTCTCCATCGACATCGCCGACATCGACGTCGGGAAAAACATCGGCGCCGAGTTGCAAACCGACCAGGCGGATGCCGACCTGAAGATCGCCCAGGCAAAGGCGGAGGAACGGCGGGCGATGGCTGTCGCCACCGAGCAGGAGATGAAGGCGCTCGCTCAGGAGATGCGCGCCCGCGTCATCGAGGCTGAGGCCGAGGTGCCCAAGGCCATGGCAGAGGCTTTCCGCAGCGGCAACCTCGGCATCATGGACTACTACCGCATGAAGAATATCGAGGCAGATACCCTCATGCGAGATTCCATCGCGAAACCCGGAAACAATAAAAAGGAACGTTAAACGAATCTCCCCGCACCCCGCGCCACCGCGGGGAGAACCACGGAGTCGCCCGTTCTGGGCGACTCTTTTTTATTATAGTGTCTCACGCCAAACACCGCGTCGGCCGGGATAGCCTGTCGGGGAAGCGTCTCGCGTGTCGGGTAAATCGTCTCGCACACCGAAGGAGACATCTCGCACGCCATGGGAATCATTTCACGCACCGGGTAAATCGTCACGCGTTCCGGACGAAGCATCTCGCGTACCCGGAAAAAGAAAGAGGTCAGGAAATACATCCTAACCTCTTCTTTTTCATTTGTCGGGGTGACAGGATTTGAACCTGCGACCACACGCCCCCCAGACGCGTACTCTACCGGGCTGAGCTACACCCCGAAAATGCAGGGCAAAGGTAACGAAAAAGTTTAATCCGCCATGGACGCGGGAAAAAAAATCGAGGCTTTCAGGAAAAAAAGGAAAAGCCCGTTGATTTTCAAGGAACGATGACCGGCACGAGCATACCGCGCGAGGAAACTCCGCGGGGAGGAGCCACGGGAGAAACCCGCGGGAAAGATCGCCGGGAAGGATCGCGAGAGATGGCCGAGGAGCGGTTGCGGGTAGAGAGAACACGAGGAGGTATTGGGGCGCGAGGGGAGGGCATCCCGCGGGGAGAGTTGCGGGAGAGCTTTTAATTTGGTACTTTTGCCCGGCGACTTTCGGGAGCGACCGGAAATTCTCCGGACTCCCCCGCGAAATACCGGGCTCCCCCGCACCTCCCCCGGAATCGCCCGTGAAATTTTTGGAAAAACCCATTAAACCCTCACCAACATGGCAACAGGAAAAATGACAGAGCGAGTAAAATGCCTCATCATCGGATCGGGGCCAGCCGGTTACACGGCGGCCATCTACGCGGCGCGCGCCAACCTCGCGCCGGTACTCTACACGGGACTACGGGCTGGCGGCCAGCTCACCACCACCACCGAGGTAGAAAACTTCCCCGGATACCCGGAAGGAGTCACCGGCCCCGTCATGATGGAAGACATGCGGAAGCAAGCCGAGCGCTTCGGGACGAACATCCGCTTCGGGATCGTCACGTCGGTCGACTTCTCGGCAGCCCCCCGCGAAGTCACCATCGACGGGGGACAAACCATCGCGGCCGACGCCATCATCATCGCCACCGGCGCCACGGCGCGCTACCTCGGCCTCCCCTCCGAGGAGCGATTCCGCGGGTCGGGCGTCAGCGCCTGCGCCACGTGCGACGGCTTCTTCTACCGGGGCAAGGACGTCGCCGTGGTCGGGGGGGGCGACACGGCCTGCGAGGAGGCCATCTACCTCTCCGGCCTCTGTCGCGAGGTACACCTGATCGTCCGCAAGAACCACCTCCGCGCCAGCAAGGTAATGCAGCAGCGGGTATTCGACGCGCCGAACATCAACGTGCTGTTCGAGCACAACACCGTGGAGTTGTTCGGCACCGACATGGGGTTGGAAGGCGTCCGTCTCGCTCGCCGCGCCGGGGAACCCGACGCCTCCTTCACGGAGATCCGCGTTGACGGCTTCTTCCTGGCCATCGGCCACGTCCCCAACACCGACATCTTCAAGGAGTACCTGCAACTCGACGCGGCCGGGTACATCATCACCGAGGGTACCTCCACCCGGACGAACGTGCCGGGCGTTTTCGCCGCCGGCGACGTGATGGATCCCGTTTATCGCCAGGGAATCACCTCCGCGGCCAGCGGTTGCAAGGCGGCCATTGACGCCGAGCGATACCTGGTCATGGGATGCTAGGTAGTCAGCGGTTACAATAGACATCGGGGGCGAAAAATCTTTCGTCCCCTTTTCATTTCACACTATTACCACGCGCGTAGCGAATAGCGAGACCTCATCGCAATATTGCGACGATCTCTCGCGGTACGCAAAAACATGTCGCAATATTGCGACGATCTTTCGCGGTTTGCAAGAAGTCGTCGCAGCATTGCGACGATCTCTCGCAGTTTGCAAAACATCGTCGCAATATTGCGACAATCTTTCGCGGTTTGCAAAACATCGTCGCAATATTGCGACAATCTCTCGCGGTTTGTAAAACGTCGTCGCAATATTGCGACAATCTCTCGCGGTTTGTAAAACGTCGTCGCAATTTTGCGACGATCTTTCGCGGTTTGCAAAACGTCG
>JAIRXZ010000044.1 GCA_031267995.1 Odoribacteraceae bacterium
AACGCCACGCGGCGCCCGACACGACCGGGGAACCACATTTCCTCAACGTGACACGAATCGACTCCATCGCCACCCCTTGTTTCGATTTCGTACACGCGTCCCCGCGTCGCGGAAAAACGTTAAAGAAATCATAAAAATGTCGGAAACAAGCGGATCGCGAAACCTCCTCGCGCGGGTCGGGGAACGCCTCCTGTCGACCGGGGCGCGCCTCGCGCGGATCGGGAGATTTTTCTCGCGAATCGGGGTACTCGTCCCGACAACCGGGGCGCATCGCGCGCTCACCGGGAGGCACTTCTCGCTCACCGGGAGGCACTTCTTGTCAACCGGGGCGCGTCGCGCGCTCACCGGGAGGCACCTCTCGCCAACCGGGGCGCGTCGCGCGCTAACCGGGAGGCACCTCTCGCCAACCGGGGCGCATCGCGCGCTCACCGGGGCGCTCCCCGCGTTCATCGCGATACTCCTCGCCTCGTCGTGCGGGCGGGACGAGCGGCGGGAGACCCCTCCCGTCGACGGCATGATCACCCTGTCGATCAGCGTCGCGGAGGCCGACGAACACTCCTCCAGGGGCGGGACACCCCTCCCCGGCACCGCCGAAGAATCGCGGATTAAAACCCTAAAAATCTTCGTCTTCAGGAGCGACGACAACACCCTCGAACAGTACAAGGGCGTCCTCATCAACGACAACAACACCAGCGACGATCCCTCCTGGAACGCCGCCACCAAAAGCCTCCGCGTGGTGATAACGCCCGGCAACAAGCGCGTCTACTGCGTGGCCAACTGGGCGGCAACACCCGACGCCGAGATGCCCGAACTGTCCGACCAAACCATCGCGGACACCGCCACCCTCCTCGCCGTCACGCGGGCGCACGGCGGCGTCACCCCGCGCAATCCCCCCGTGATGAGCGGTCGGATGACACGCAACATCACCGGCGCCGAGCAGGAACTCGGCATCACCATCGAGCGGCAAGTGGCGATGGTCAACATCTACCCGATGCTCTCCCCCCTGCTGGGCGCGCTGGACGCCAACGTCACCATCGAGGGGGTCAAATTCACGCGCCTTGCCGGCGCCTCCTACCTCTTCCCGCGCGTGCCGGCGGTGAACCCCGCGGGCGTCGCCTGGGATCAATCCGCCTTCGAGGGCGTCTCGTCGGCGCGCGTGACGGCGACGACGCCCGCCGCGGCCGTCAAGTACCCCGTCACCTACTACATCCCCGAAAACATCGCCGCGGACGAAAACGCCGCCACGCGCGTGACCGTCAAGGCGATATACAACGGGGCTACCGTCTACTACTCGCTCCCGTTGCGCGGGGAGGGCGTGCCGTCCCCCCATGCCGTGGAGCGCAATCACGCTTATAATTACTACCTGACCATCCAAGGCGTCGGCGCAGCGACTGTTGCCCTCGCCCCTCGAAGATCCTTGTAAATCACCGGGGGAGCCTTGTTGTTCCCCCCGAATTAAAAATGAAACAATATGAAAACAGTTGACTTCGCCCGAAGGGCATCGCGCGTACTCTCCATCTTCCTGCTCGCCGCCCTGGCGATGACGTGCAGGAACGCTGATCCCCTGGAGGATAGTGACGTTTCACAACACAACCTCGTCCTGAAAATGGGCGCCTACGACACCCCCGCCGCCGCCGCCATCCTGCCCACCACGCGCATCTTCGCTTTTCACAGGGGCGCGCCCAACGACAAGAGTTTCCAAAGCGAAATTTTAAACCTCACCGCCACCGCCAACCAGCTCTCCGCCCGCGTGAAGGAAGGGGATTGGTACCTCGCGATGGTGTCGGCGCCCGCCGCGGCCACCTTCAGCCTGCCCTCGGCGGCGACGACCATGGAACACACGCCGCTCTACGCGTACGCCCCGGCGGTCAACTCCGTGACGGGCAAAAGCGCCAACGCCGAGGAGCTGTTTATCGCCAACGCGCCGGTGAGCATCCGCGCCGACCAGGTGACCAACCTCGGCGCGCGGCTCGACAGGAACGTCGCGATGGTGGAGCTGATCGTGAACAAGGTGACGGCCAATTTCAACAAGGCGGCCACGGATCACGTGATTGAACTGCACCACGTCCCGTCAACCATCAGCTACACGGGCGCCCTGCTGCCGGACAAGAATAACCCGGATACCGTGGCCGCCGGGCAGTTCCCCCGCGCCAGGGTGACGCTGAAGGATCACCCGACCGAAAGCGGGTACTTGCACGCGGACACCATCCGTTTCCTGGTGCCGGCGCACCGGGGCGTCGATTTTTCCGCCGCCAATCCCGTCGACACCACCACGGCAAAGATGCTGCTGTCCGTCAATTTCCAGCGCACCGGCGGGGGGCGCTTCACCAAGTCGAAGGAGATTCCCGTGGTGGCCAAGTGCAACCGCGTCCTGCGGCTGCGGATCAATATCAACGACGGCATCTCCTTCCAGGCTGAAACCTTGCCGTGGAGCGGCGTGGACGTCTCCGAAACCGTGGGCGAGGCTTACACCAACTGGCTCTACGTGAAGCGCGGAAGCGGCGGCACGGGGCAGTCGTGGGCTGATCCCCTGCCCGACATATCTTCCGCCATCACCACCGCCCGGATGTTGCGGGCGCTCCCCACGCCGGTGCCCGTGAACGGCATCCTGGTGGCCGGCGGCACCGCCATTGGCGCCTACGAGGAGGATTTCACGCTCCAGGATAACGAAAAGATTTTCGGCGGCTGGCAGGGCGTCCCCGGCACGGAGCTCTCCGCCACCGACCTTGCCGCTCCCTACACCTCGGCGAGTCGCTCGCTGGGCGCGTACAAGGCCATCATCGTCCCCAAGACCACCGGCATCGCGCTGACGGGTAGCGCCTCCGTCCTCGACGGCGTGGTGTTGCGGGGTGTTGCCGGGAGCTTCACGCCGCTGACCGTCAACAACCCCACGGCCTGGATCAACGCCGTGGAGGTGCGCGAAAACAGCTCCACGGCGCCCCAGGCGTTGTCCATCGCCGCCGGCTTGGGCACCAATATCCTGGTGGCCGACAACCATAAAGGGGGCGTCGCCCTCGCCGCCGGCAGCACGCTGGTCAACGCCACCATCGCCGGGAACGCCGAGGCCTCCACCTTCGCCGGCAAACTCCAAAACTCCATCTACTGGGGCAACGGGGGCACCCCCGCGATGGGGGGCACCATCCAGTACTCCGCCTTCAACAAGGCCAACACCCCCGTGGGGCTGACCAATATCGTTGTCAACGAAAACAATACCGCCTGGTTTACCACCAGCGAGGTGGTGCCGGGGCCGCACTTTGCCCTGTCGGCGCACCCCCGGTACGCGGTCAGCGCGTCGGCGTCCAATCGCGCCCCCATGCTGGGACGAGGCGAGCGATCGGTGTTCGATAACGTCACCACGGCCATGACC
Organism: Odoribacteraceae bacterium; assembly: GCA_031267995.1. GTDB lineage: Bacteria > Bacteroidota > Bacteroidia > Bacteroidales > Marinifilaceae > JAIRKS01. The sequence continues at coordinate 3,368 of JAIRXZ010000044.1, forward strand.
GATAAAAGAGATATCGACGGCCATCCCCGGCACAACGACAGCACCGACATCGGTTGCTACGAGGGCGTCGGCAGCGTCAAGGGCTTCAAGCTGCGGTGGAACATGAGCGCTATCTATATCTCCACCAAGGCCAATAACGAAAGCGAGCACCCCTCCATCCTCGTTGAAAACCCGGAGAAGGCCTACGTGAAATGGCATATCGACGCCACCTCCATCATCAGCTCGCGCTACTCCGTCATCACCGGGAAGACCGCCGGGGAGGGCAATACCACCAATCTTGGCTTCTTCAAACTCAAGTCGGCCACCGCCAACAGCGGCAACGACGAGCTGCCGTGCGGCACCGTCACCCTGCACAGCAACCTGGGCGCTTACCTGCCCGACGTGGCGCTGGATGTTTTCCAGACGCCAGGCAAGTCGAAACCCTGGACGACAGGCTACGCCGGATCGTTCCACAGGAACAGCGAGACGTCCGAACGGCTCATCTCCGGAACCAATAGCGGCGACTGGACGGTGCGCATCGTCAGCGGCGTGGACTGGATCAAGATCGATAACCTGCCGAGCGGATCGAACGGCGGTACCGTGCAGGAGACCTTCGGCGGACAGATTTCCGGCACGGGCAATATCTACTTCCGCGTCGGCATGGAGACCACCCTGCCCGCCGGCCACGCCCCGCGTTACGGCCTGATTACCATACACCGCACCGGCGGGGTTGCCCTGTTCTTCGTCCGGCAAGGGGAGGAGGCCGATTATATCTATGGCCCCGACTCGCCCGGTCGCACGGTGACGCCACCGGCGGGACGTCCCGATGCCGTCAAATTCTCCCCCTACAACCTCACCGATCCCCAGGGCAGGTTTAACGCCGCCGGCGTCGCCCTCGGCAGAAGGGGCGGGGCATTCACGGATTACCCCTCCAAAACCGGATATTTCTTCAAATTCTGCGCGAACAGGGCCTTCTATCCCGACAATAGCATCGCGGGAACGAATATCGGCGAGGCCTATACCTCGTACTGGGTCGATGGCAACGAGCCTTGCCCGACGGGCTATCACACCCCCTCCAACCCGGAGTTCGTGGAGAGTTATTTCCTCAACAAAAATATCAATACCTACTTCTCCGGCGATGCCAACACCACCTTCGTCTGGGGACGACTTGCCGACGGCTATTTCGATAGACACGCCACCTCCGGCGCTCGCGAATATGGCAAGGGTCCCAACAGGGCTACCGAGGGGTTGCTGATATACAATGACTATAATAACGCCTGCGTCTTCTTCCCCATGGCGGGCAAACGGTTGTCGGATCCCCCCGGCGATAAGTTCTTCGAGCGCACCGCCACCTCCGGAGGCGGATTCTACGTGCAGTGGACGCTCACCAACACCATCTATAGCACCGCCTGGGTCTACGGCACGCACAGCTACGGCACCGGCGACACCGGTCACCTGGGACTGAGCTGCGGAAGCAACGAAATCTACAAGAAAGAGGCCGCCTCCGTCCGCTGCGTGAAGGATTAATCCCGCGCGACAACGAAACGAGGCCACTCCCCACGCGGGGGGTGGCCTTTATCGTTCGCGGCGGTGTTGGGGTCAAAGGGGAACTCGCTCCCGCTGCTTTTCCCCCGTCCCGCCCGTGAAAAAAAACCGTCCCGTTTATGGAAACTCCCGCTTTTATCTATCTTTGGAAAAAATTCACCGCCCCGTAAAAAATAAAAACACATGAAACACACCACCCCCCTCTGCTTCATCGGCTTGCTGCTGACCGCCCGCGAGCTGCCGGCGCAAATCCTCACCTCCGGCGCGAAACACTCCACCACCGACGTCTACCTCCAAACCATGAACACCACCGTCGAGGTCGTCGGCGACGTCGCCACCACCACCTTCACCATGACCTTCAAGAACCGCACCGCCAAAACCCTCGAAGGCGAACTCGTCTTCCCCCTCCCCGCCGGCGCCACCGTTAGCCGCTACGCCCTCGACATCAACGGCAAAATGCGCGACGCCGTCCCCGTCCCCAAGGCCAAAGCCGCCCGCGTGTTCGAGGAAATCGTCCAGCGACGCGTAGACCCCGGACTGCTGGAACGCGTGGAAGGCAACAACTTCCGGCTGCGCGTATACCCCTTCGCCCCCAACGCCACGCGCACCGTCACCATCGCCTACGAGGAGGAACTCCCCGTCGAGGACGGCGCGCTACGATACCGACTCCCCTTCGACTACCCGCGGGAAATCGAACACTTCTCCCTCCGCGCCACCGTCTGGCAAGGCGACCAACCGCCCGTCCCCGGCGAAGAATCCCGCGGCGAACTCACCTTCGACCGCGCCGGCCAGGAGTACGTCGCCACCATCGCCCGCGAAAACTACCGTCCCCCCCGCCTCCTCGCGTTCGCCCTCCCCGTCGCCCCCGGCGCCCCCCGCGTCCGCGCCCAATCGGCCGGCAACAGCCACTACTTCCTCGCCGGCGTCCTCCCGGACATCACCCTCAAACACAAAACCTGGAGCGATCACCTCGGCATCATCTGGGACGTATCACTCAGCGGATTGCAACGCGATATCCCCCGCGAACTCGACCTCCTCGGCCAAGTCATCCGGCAGAAAAAAAACCTCACAATCACCCTCTACCTCCTCGATAACACCCTCTCCGCCGGCGCCACCTTCCGCGTCAAACAAGGCGACTGGAGCGAACTCCGCGCGCGCCTCACCGCCCTCCAGCACGACGGCGGCACCGACCTCTCCGCCCTGAGGCTCGACGGATCGCCCGCCGGCGAGTTCATCCTCTTCTCCGACGGCCTCTCCACCCTCGGCCAGGCCGCCGCGCCGCGCCAGCGCCCCGTCCACTGCATCACCTCCTCCCCGTCGGCCGACCACGACGTCCTCCGGAGAATCGCCATCGAATCCGGCGGCAAATACATCAACCTCAACGCCATGTCGCCCGACGACATCACCCGCGAACTCGCCAACGACCCCCTCCACTACCTCGGCGTCGAACACCCCAACACCGTCCGCGAGATATACCCCTCCATCCCCGCCCCCGTCCGCGGCAACTTCTCCGTCGCCGGCATCCTCGACGCCCCCTCGGCCGCCATCACCCTCCTCTTTGGCCGTGGCGGAAAAATCGAACAACGCGTCCGGATCGACCTCCAACCCGCCCCCTCGCCCCTCAACGCCAACATCCATCGCGTGTGGGCGCAAAAGAAAATCGCTGAACTCGACCTCTATCCCGAAAAAAACGCCGACCAGCTCCTCGCCCTCGGCCAGCAATTCGGCATCGTCACCCGCGAAACCTCCCTCCTCGTCCTCGAAACCGCCAGCGACTATCTCCAGTACGACATCACCCCACCCGACGAACTGCGCGCCGAGGTCGACCGCCTGAAAAAACAACAAACCGCCTCCGTCGACCCACCCCGCACCCTCATCGAACCCGCCGCGACCACCGCCGCGGAGCTGAAAACGTGGTGGGAAAGAGATTTTTCGCGACCCGCCGCCCCCCTCTACCCGCGACCGGATGCCGTGCCCGCCAACCGCGCCTCGGCCACCCAAATGGAGGCATTGGTAGATAGAAACGACCACGTCGTGGAAGAGGTCGACTTCGCCAACGGCGAACTCGCCGAAACCGTCGTCATCGCCTACGCCACGCCGCGATCCGCGCGGGCGCGCCGCTCCGACGAAACCCTACGCGAAGTCAGCGCCAAGGAAGCCGGCGAACCCACCGCCACCGCCCCCGCCATCCGCCTTGCCCCCGTCAAACAGGACAGGGAATACCTTAAATCCCTCACCGGCAACCCCGTCGACGACTACGCCACCTACCTCGCCCTCCGCCCCGGGTACGCCAACAGCCCCACCTACTACTTCGACATGGCCGACCATTTCTACCGCCTCAGCAGCCGCGACATCGCCATCCGCGTCCTCACCTCCATCGCCGACCTGGGCATCGAGGATCACACCCTCCACCGTCTCCTCGGCTACCGCCTCCGCGAGTACGCCGCCTACCCGCTGGCCGTCGAGGTATGCCGGCAGGTCGTCCGCTGGACGGGCGGGGAGGCGCGGGCGCGACGCGATCTTGCACTCGCCATCGCCGACGCCGGCGACGTCACCGAGGCCATCACCCTGTTCAAGAGCGTGATCGAGGAGACCCCCCTGGACAACAACGCCTGGCACAGGGCGGCCAAGCCCATCGAAACCTTCGTGACGGAACTCAACCACCTCGTGCAGTCGCGCCCCGACGCGCCCGCCATCGACCCCCGCCTCATCACCCGGATGCTCCCCGTGGACATTCGCGTGGTGCTCAACTGGAACATGGACAATACCGACATCGACCTCCACGTCATCGACCCCAAAGGCGAGCATTGTTACTACAGCAACCGCGCCACCACCACCGGCGGACGCCTCAGCGCGGATGTCACGGACGGCTTCGGCCCCGAACAGTTCATGATCCGCCAGGCCATCCCCGGCAAGTACCAGGTGTCCGTCAACTACTTCGGCGACAACCGCGTGAAGGCCACCGGCCCATCCACCGTCATGCTCGAGATCTACACCCGCTACGGCGATCAAAAACTGCAGGAACGACGCCTCGTCTGCCTCCAACTTGACGGCAAGGTCAACGACAACGCGAACGGCCTCATCCCTGTCGCCGAATTCGAGTTCTAACCCGCGCCGGACGGGTCATTCATGTCGACGCCGCGCGAAATTCTTCGCGCGGCGTCTTTCGTTCCGACATCTTACCCGGTATCACGAGCGGAAATCTCCCCGTTTCACGCGCCACGCCCACCGTTTCACGCGATGCGCCCACCGTTTCACGCGCTACGCCCACCGTTTCACGCGCTACGCCCACCGTTTCACGCGCTACGCCCACCGTTTCACGCGCTACGCTCCCCGTTTCGCGTGATGCGCTCCCCGTTTCGCGTGATGCGCTCCCCGTTTCGCGTGATGCGCTCCCCGTTTCGCG
>JAIRXZ010000145.1 GCA_031267995.1 Odoribacteraceae bacterium
CAAGTCGTCGTGGAGAAGCGCCAGCATGTACTCGTCGTGCACGCCCCATTTGAAGCGTCGCTCGATGGATTCGCCGGAAAAGTCGTTCTCCGTGACGGCGCGCTGGAAGCCCATCGTGACATAGGAGCGGAAACCGCCGAAATTCAGGTCGCCGGCGTAGTAAAAGGCCGTGGAATAGCCCTCCCGCTCGAGGTCGCTGGAGACGCGCGGCTGGGCGTTCATCCTCGCGGGGTAGCGCAGCAGCGAGGCGCCGGGGTACGCGGGGAATCCACTGATGACGCCGGTGATGCCGCGGTCGGAGCGGTTGCCGGTGGCGTAGATGTTGGAGAAAAGTATCCCCTCGCCGGCGGCCGCCCGCGTGCAGGGCATCGCTTCCCAGGCGTTGGAGGTGAATGTTTCCAGCAACAGCACCACCACGTTAGGCCGGGACGTGGTGAGGACGCGGGGGAGGGGGGATTCTTGCTGCCCGACTTGTTGGTGGAGGGTGTCCGCCCGCCGGTAGAGCGAGTCGACAAGCCGGAGCGCCTTGTCCTTCGGCATGAATTGGAAGTGTCCCGATAGATTATCGAGGTGCACCGCCTCGTACAGGAAGTTCCACACCGGGTTGATGGCTACCTGGTTGGCGTACATGTTGGTGGGGTGAAAAAAGACGAAGCTGGCGTTCATGGGCGCCACGTTGAAGCCGCCGCGCACGGGCAGCAGCATGGCGCCCGCCAGGAGTATGAATGTCAGCGCGTGACCGCGAGCGACCGACCCGCCCCGGAGCGCCGGCGCCACCAGTCGCCGGTAAAGAAAAAAGCAGCCGCTCCACCACGCCGCCCAAATGGCGAGGAGTACGCCGAGCAGCCACGTGGGGATGGAGGCGAGCATCGCCCCCGGCGTGTTGATGTAGAGCAGCGGGGAGGCGTCCACGTGGTATCCCCAGTTCCTGAATACCTCCAGGTCGCCGGCGATGACCATGCCGGCGATGGCGAGGAGGATGGCGGTGAGCGCGTTCAGCAGTTGCCGGGAGCGGCGCGCCGGCCAAAAGACGCTCGCCGCCAGCACGAGCGAGACGAGCATCATGACGTAGCCGCCCAGCGACAGATCCATGCGCGTGCCCGTCCAAAAGGCGCGGAGGATGTCGGCCGGCGATAGCGCGCGCGTCTCCCCCCACTGGTAACAGAGGAAAATGCCGCGCGCCGTCCAGGAGAAAAGGATCCACGCGACGTAGTATTTGAGCCAAAAGAGCAGTCGACCCTTCATCGCTTAAAAGGGGAGGGGTTCGTTGCCGTTTCCCTTGTCGAGGAAGTCGCTTGCCCCCTCGAAACCCGTGTTCAGGGGGACCGTGACGGCGGGGCGCGCCGTGTCGCTGGCCAGCGATGTCATCTTTTTCGATGTTTTGGCGGCGGCGGCCGATCTCCTGGTGGGCTTGCTGACGGTGATGGAGGAGGTGTTGGCGAAGGGGGAGTCGCTTTCCAGGTTCGTGAACAGCGCCAGCTCGCCGCGGAAGCGGAGCGTGACCTCGCCCACGGTGCCGTTGCGGTGTTTGGCGATGATGATCTGGGCGATGCCCTTGAGGCTGTTGCCCTCGTCGTCGGTGTGTATGCCGAAGCGTTCCGGTCGGTGGATGAATAGCACCATGTCCGCGTCCTGCTCGATGGCGCCCGATTCGCGCAAGTCCGAGAGCATGGGTTTCTTTTCGTCCCGCTGCTCGAGGCTTCGGTTTAGCTGCGAGAGGGCGATGACGGGGATGTTTAGCTCTTTCGCGATGATCTTTAGTTGGCGCGAGATGGTGCTTACCTCTTGCTCCCGGTTGCCGCGCATGTCCGTGCCGGCGGTCATCAGCTGGAGGTAGTCGATGATGAGCATTTTGATGCCGTAGCGCTGTTGCAGTCGGCGGCATTTGGCGCGTAACTCGAAGATGGAGAGCGCCGGCGTGTCGTCGACGTAGATCGGCGCTTTTACCAGTTGCGCGATTTTGGCGTGCACCTGCTGCCATTCGGCGGTGGAGAGGCGGCCGTTGCGGATTTTCTCCGATCCCAGCTCCGTTTCGCTGGAGATAAGCCTGTTGACAAGTTGCATGGAGGACATTTCCAGGGAGAAGATGGCGATGGGCGTTTCGTGCTCTACCGCCATGTTTCTGGCCATCGAGAGGACGAAGGCCGTCTTTCCCATCGACGGGCGCGCGGCGATGATGACCAAGTCCGATGGCTGCCAGCCGGAGGTGATTTCGTCCAGGGCGCTGAAGCCGGAGGGGGTGCCGCTCATGCCGTCCCGCGCCCCGATTTCGGCGATGTGTTTCAACGCCTGGTCGATGAGCACGTCGATGGGGGCTGTCTCTTTTTTGATGTTTCCTTCAGAGATTTCGAAGACCATTTTTTGCGCCATATCTACCAGGTCGGCCACGTCCGTGGCGTCGTCGTATGCCTTGGCCTGAATCTCGGTGGAGGCGCGGATTAATTCCCGCTGGATGTATTTCTGGACGATGATCCGGGCGTGGAACTCGATGTGCACCGCCGAGGCTACTCGCGATGTCAACTGCGCCAGCGAGTAGTAGCCGCCTACCGTTTCCAGGTTTCCCCCGCGCTTTAGTTCCTGGCTCACCGTCAGCAGGTCGATAGGCTCGCTGTTCACGGCCAGCGACTGGATGGCCTGGTAGATTTTTTGGTGCGCTTCCTTGTAAAAGCACTCCGGCTTTAGCAGATCGCTTACCATCACGAAAGCCTCTTTTTCCAACATCAACGATCCCAACACCGCCTCCTCCAGGTCTAAGGCCTGGGGGGGCATTTTGCCGTATTCGGACTGCAATGGCTGGTAATTGTACTCCTGTTTCTTTCCCATCGGGTTCTTTTTTTTCTCGCCACAAAGCTAATTGAAGATACGGGGAAAGGGGGTGTTCCCCCGCTTTACTTTTTCCCAAAGAACTAACAGGCGCGATTTCAGACGCGCCGCCCGTTATCCCTGCCGCAGCAGCAGTCGGGCGTTCTCCAGGGCGACTTCGCTGACCTCGCTCCCGCTCATCATGCCGGCGATTTCGACTGCCCGCTCCTCCTCCGTCAGTCGTTTGACGCGCGAGAGTGTGCGTTCTCCCTCCTCCTTGTATACCTTGAAGTGCAGGCCGCCAACGGCCGCGATTTGAGGCAGGTGCGAGATGCTGATGACTTGCATCCGTCCGGACATTCGCTTTAACATCATCGCCACGCGGTGGGCTATTTCGCCCGATACTCCCGTGTCGATTTCGTCGAAGATGACGGCGGGGAGCAGTCGCTTGCTCGATAACAGGTACTTCATCGACAGCATGAGCCGCGAGACTTCTCCTCCCGAGGCCATGCGCGATAACTCCCCCGGCGCCTGGTTGCGGTTTGCCGAAAAGAAGAAAGTCACCGCGTCCCGCCCCCTTGGCGTGAAGGCCGCCGTCGGCTCCACCGATATCGAGAAGCGGGCGTGCGGCATGCCCAGCTCTACCAGAAAGGCTTGCATCTCTCCCTCCATCACCGCCGAGTGTTCCACGCGCGAGGCGTGCAGGCGGTCGGACAGTTTTTCCAATTCCCCCTCCAGCTCCTTCACCCGCGCGGACAATTCCTCCACGCGCTGCCCCTCGTCGCCCGTTCCGCGCAGGCGTTCTGCCAGCTCGTCGCGCGTTTGGATCAACTCCTCCGCGTCCGCCACCCTGTATTTGTGCAGGAGATCGTAGAGATCGTCTAAGCGCTCCCTCGCCTCGCGCGCCCGCTCCTCCGAAAACTCTACCCGACCGGCGCTTCGCTCCGCCTCCTCGGCAATGTCCCGCAGTTCGATAATCACTGCCTGCAATCGCTCCCCGAATGTCCCCGCCTCCCGCGATACCGTCTCCAGCGCCATCAATTGCTGCTTGCAACCGCGCAGTACCGGCACCACCGCTTCGCCTCCCTCCACCGTGCCGGTCAATGCCGCGGATAATCCCTCCATCGCGCGCTTGATCTCCTCGGCGTTCGACAGCA
>JAIRXZ010000094.1 GCA_031267995.1 Odoribacteraceae bacterium
CCGGAGGGGGGGGCGGGCGTGAGTTCGACGTGGACGGGGAGGTGGTCGCTGTATCCGCCGGCGTAGCGGCGACCGTGGTAGGTGGGGAAGGGTTTTTGGCCGTAGTGCGTTTTGTCGTCGTCGAGGAGGGTTTCGTCAGCGAGGATGGACATGCGGGAGGGGGTTTGCCAGGGGAAGTTGCCGTTGAGGAGGGAGCCGGAGACGAGGATGTGGTCGAGGGTTTGCCATTTGCCGCGGTAGCGGTAGGAGCCGGTGGCGGCGCGGCGGTAGTGGTAGGCGGTGTTGTAGAGGGCGTTGGAGGAGGGGTGGCGGGCGGCGGCGGGTTTGGCGCCAAGGCGGCGTTGGGCGAGGGTGCCGGGGGGGCCGTTGAGGTCGCCCATGACGATGAGGGCGGTGCGGGGGTTTTCGCGGCGGATGGAGTCGAGGTGGCGGAGGAGGATGGTGGCGGCGGCGACGCGCTTCCACTCGGAGGCTCGCACGCCGCCGACCATGGAGGGGAAGTGGCAGACGAAGAGGTGGAGGGTGTCCGTTTCGTGGAGGATGCCCTTGCAGTAGAGGATGTCGCGAGAGGGTTCGCTTTTTCCAAGGCGAACGGGCAGGAAGGCTTCGGCGAGGGGACGGAAGTGTTCGCGGCGGTAGAGGAGCGCGACGTCGATGCCTCGCGGGTCGGGGGAATCGGCGTGCACGATGCCGTAGTCGGCACGCGCGAGGGTCGTGCGGCGCGTCAGGTCGAGGAGGACGCGGCGGTTTTCGACTTCGGCGAGACCGATGAGGAGGGGCGGGGTTTGGCCGCCGGCGAGAAGGAGGGCGCGGGAGATGTTCAATAGTTTCTTGTTGTAGCGGGTCCACGTCCAGTGGCGGGTGCCTTCGGGGGTGAAGTCGTCGTCGCGCGTGGCGGGGTCGTCGCGGGGGTCGAAGAGGTTTTCGACGTTGTAAAAGACGACCCGGTAGGGCGGTTCCTTTCCCGATGTTTGCCCGGCGGCGGGGAGTGTCGCGAGGATGCAGCAGGCGAGGGTGGTTAGCCGGCGATCCATTTAACAAGGTCGTTCCCGTTGGCCAGGAGCAGGAGGGCGAGGATGAAGATCATGCCGGCGACTTGTGCCCTTTCGAGGAATTGGTCGCTGGGTTTTCGCCGGGTGACCATTTCGTAGAGGAGGAAGAGTACGTGCCCGCCGTCCATGGCCGGTATCGGCAGGAGGTTCATGATGCCGAGGACGATGGAGAGGAGCGCCGTCATCTCCCAGAATGATGGCCAGTGCCATTGACCGGGGAAGATGCTGCCGATGGAGATGAAGCCTCCCATGGATTTGAGCGCCTCGGGGTCTTTGAATAGTTTGAATTGCTTGAGGTAGCCGGAGATTCGCTCGATGGCCATTTGGCAGCCGGCGGGGATGGCGGCGAGGAGGGTGAAGTCGCGGGAGACGTATTCGAAATCGTCATTTAGTCGCCAGTAGATGCCCATGAATCCGTCGGCGCCCACGGGGACGGCGATGGAGAGGGTGTCGGCGCCGCGGAGGACGCGGGCGGCGAGGGTTTGGGCGCGGCGCGATTGGATGAAGAGGTTGGTTTGGTCGGCGTAAGTGAATGTTTCGCCGTCCAGGGAGAGGATTTTGTCGTTTTCCATCAAGCCCGCGTCGCGCGCCGGGGAGTGCTGGGCGAATTTGGCGATTTCTCCCGTGTGGAGGCAGCGCGGGGCGAGGTAGCTCTTGCGTTTGAAGCTTTTGGAGGAGGAGGAGAGCAGTTCTTTCCGGAAGGAGGGGGGGAGGGTGATCGTGACAGGTTGGCCGGCGCGGAGTAGTTGCACGTCGTTGACTTCATCGAGGAGGATCGTGCCGACGATGGTGGCGAAGTCGTCTACTTTCTTGCCGTCGAGGGCGACGATGACGTCGCCGTTTTGGATGCCCGCGCCGAGGAAGAGGGTGTCGGCGACGACGCCATATTTAAGGTTTTCCGCCGGGAGGTAGCGCTCGCCCCAGGCGTAGAGGATGGCGATGTAGAGGAGGAAGGCGAATACGAGGTTCACGGTGACGCCGCCGATCATGATCAGCAACCGCTGCCAGGCCGGTTTGGAGCGGAACTCGTGGGGCTTGGGGGGTTCTTTGAGGCTTTCCGTGTCGAGCGATTCGTCGACCATCCCGGAGATTTTCACGAAACCGCCGAGGGGGAGCCAGCCCATGCCGTATTCCGTGTCGCCGTGGCGGAACTTGAAAAGCGAAAACCAGGGGGCAAAGAAGATGTAAAATTTCTCCACCCGCACCTTGAAGAGGCGCGCCATGGCGTAGTGACCCATCTCGTGTACCAAAACGAGCATCGACAGGCTGAGGAAGAATTGTAGTGCTTTGATGATTATTTCCATGTTGTTGTTTTAAAAAAGACATTCTCGCGCCAGCCTTCTCGCCGTCTCGTCCGTGGCCGCGTAATCCTCCAACGAGGGGGAGGTGATTTGTGTGATATTGTTTATTACCCGCTCGATGACCGCGGGGATGCCGGTGAAGGGGAGGCGCTCCTGCAGGAAGGCTTCCACGGCCACTTCGTTGGCGGCGTTGAGGGCGCACGGGAGGTTGCCGCCGCGACGCGTGGCTTCGAAGGCAAGCTCGAGGCAGGGGAATGTCCGGGTGTCCGGGCGTTCAAAGGTGAGCGCGCGGCAGAGGTCGAAGTCCACCCGCGGGATCTCCGCGAGGAGGCGATCGGGGTATGTGAGCGCGTATTGTATGGGCAAACGCATGTCCGGGGCGCCCAGCTGGGCTTTGATCGAGCCGTCAGCGAATTGTACCATCGAGTGGATGATCGACTGGGGGTGCACGAGTACCTCGATGTGAGCGGGCGACACGCCAAAGAGCCAGCGCGCCTCGATCGCCTCGAAGCCTTTGTTCATCATGGAGGCCGAGTCGATCGTCACCTTCGCGCCCATGCTCCAGTTGGGATGCCGCAGGGCTTGCGCGGGGGTCACCTGGCGCAGGAAGGCTTCGTCCTTCCCCCTGAAGGGGCCGCCGGAGGCCGTGAGGATGAGCTTCTCCACGGGGTTGTCCCCCTCGCCGGCGAGGCATTGGAAAATGGCCGAATGTTCCGAGTCCACCGGGAGAATCGCCGCGCCGTGCCGCGCCGCGAGTTGGCTGATTAACTCCCCCGCGACTACCAGGGTTTCCTTGTTGGCCAGCGCCACGCATTTGCCCGCCCGGATGGCGCTGACGGTGGGCTGGAGGCCGCTGTAGCCGACCATCGCCGTGAGCACGACGTCCACCGCGTCCGTCTCCGCCACCTGGGCAATGGCGTCGCTGCCGGCGTATACCTTCACGTCCTCGTCTCGCAGGAGCGACTTTAGCTCCATGTACCTCTCCTCGTCGGCAATCACCACCATGTTGGGCTTGAAGCGGAGGGCTTGCCGCGCCAGCAGCTCCACGTTGCGACGCGCCGTCAGCGCTTCCACGCGAAACCTCTCCGGGTACGCCGCGATAACCTGCAGGGCCTGCGTGCCGATGGATCCCGTGGATCCCAGAATCGTGATGCTCTTCACTATTCGAACTTGATGTATTTTTCCGGGTCGACGGGCTTGCCGCCGCGCCACAACTCGAAGTGGAGATGCGGCCCCGTCGTCTCCTCCCCCGTGTTGCCCACGACGGCGATGGCTTCTCCCACGCGCACCACGTCTCCCTGTTTCTTCAGCAGCACGGAGTTGTGCTTGTATATCGAGATAAAGTCCCCGGCATGTTGCACCTGGATGACGTACCCCGTTTTCATCGTCCAATCGCTAAAAACCACCACACCGCCCAGCACGGCGGAGACGTTGGCGTTCTGCTTGGCCACCAGGTCGACCCCGTAGTGGTGAATGCTCTCGTCGAAATGGCCGGAGACAAGACCGCTCGCCAGCGGGGGAAAACAGTGGTAAAAATTCTCCTGGAAGGAGGACGGCGACGACGCCTCCAGCGATAAATTAAAGCGCTCGCGCTCCTCCACCAGCTCCCGGAAATTCTTCTCCTCGTCGCTGGCGCCCAGGGGGACGGTGTCGTAATTCATCTTCACCGTCGGGGCGGTTTCGCCGGAGAGGGAGTCGGCGCGGGTGGTCTCCCCGGCAATCACCATGCGGATGGAATTAAAAAATCTGTCCCTCTTGGCCAGCTCGATGGCCAGCGAATCCACCCTCAAGGCATTCATCGTGATCTGCCGGCGCATGCTCCTGTCGGGGTAGCCGGGGATAAATTCGCGCAAGCCGGTGAAGGCAATCAGGACGGTGGTCAGCGCGATTAAAACAACGGACAACATGCTTAACGCGCTGGCCACGTGCAGCCGCGACAAGCGCAGTTGCATCACCTCCTCGAAGGTCGTTTCGTTCAAGATGGAGAGCTTGTACTTGCTTCTCAACCTTTTCCAGAATGTTTTCTTGGCTTTCATTGGTATTCTTAATCCCCGAAATTTGAGTTTCCAAAAATAGTGCAAAAATTTTATTCTTTCGCCATCGCTTGCCCCTGGCGCCTCTCTTTTCATTATTTTTAAAATACACTATAAATTAACGTTAAATCATAATCTACACACCGGGCATCACTTTCAATCCAGTATATTTGCGCTATTAAATCTTAAAAATTTTCCGTATGATAAAAAGAATTTCCCTCTTATGCTTGTTTGTCGCGCTGGCGAGCCTTCGCCTGACCGCCCAGTACGACATGAACGCCCCCGTACCCATGGATCCGCTTATCCGCACGGGCAAGCTGGCGAATGGACTCACTTACTACGTCCGCCGCAATGCCGAACCCAAGGAGCGGGCTAACTTCTACATCATCCAAAACGTCGGGGCAATCCTCGAAAATGACGACCAGGACGGCCTCGCGCACTTCCTCGAGCACATGGCCTTCAACGGCACCAAACACTTTCCGGGCAGAAAGGGGCTGATCAAAATTCTCGAAAAACACGGCATCGAATTCGGGAGCAATATCAACGCCTATACCGCGCAGGACGAAACCGTTTACAATATCGACGACGTCCCCACGACGAACATCCCGCTGCTGGACACCTGCCTGCTTATTCTTCATGACTGGTCGCACTTCCTCACGCTGGAGGATAAGGAGATTGACTCCGAGCGCCCCGTCATCTCCGAGGAGTGGCGCACGCGGCGCAATTCGCAATTCAGGATGCGGGCGCAGCTCATGCCCGTGCTGCTCAATAATTCCAAGTACGCGCGGCGGGATGTCATCGGGAATCTCGACCTCATCCAAAATTTCCCCTACCAAAGACTTCGCGATTTCTACGCGCAGTGGTACCGTCCCGACTTGCAAGCCATCGCCGTCGTGGGCGATTTCGACGTGGACGACATGGAAAAGAAAGTCATCACCCTCTTCTCCGACATCCCCGCCTCCAAAAACCCCACCCCGCGGCCAGATTTCGAGGTGCCCGACCACGACGACATCAAATTCGTCTGCGCCACCGACAAGGAGCTGACCCAATCCTCCATCGCCATCTTCATCAAGCATCCCGCCACCCCCAACGAAGCCAAAAACCACGGCTACGTCAGGGAAAACCTGATAAAATCGTTTTACAACAACATGTTCGCGCAACGCGTCAGCGAACTCCTGCAGCGGGGCGATCCCCCCTTCATCAACGCCCGCGGCGGCTTCAGCGGCCTCGTCCGGGGCATCAACACCTACAGCATCTCCACCACCGCCAAACCCAACGAGGAAGCCCTCGCCCTGGAGACCATCTACCGCGAAAACGAGCGGGTTAAACGCTTCGGATTCACCGACGGCGAGCTGGAACGCGTCAAGATCAACACCCTCGTATCCCTCGAAAGCTCCTACAAGCAGCGGGACAAAATCTCCTCCGGCGCGTACGTCAGCAGCATCATGTCGCACTTCCTCAACGGCGACCCGCTGGACGATGCCGAATACTCCTACAACCTCTACAAGGCGCTGGTACCCACCATCACCCTGGAAGAGGTCTCCGCCCTGGCGCCCCGCTACATCAACCACCACAACATGGTTATCGTCATCAACGGCCCCCCGGAGGGCGTCACCCACCTCACCGAAGCCGAAGCCATCGCCATCATCGAAAAGGTAGAACAATCCACCATCGAACCTTACCAGGACAAGGTCGCCGAAGGCTCCCTCATCAACGAAGAACTCGCCGGCTCCCCCATCGTCTCCACCAAAAAACTGCCGCAGTTCAACGCCGAGGAGTGGACACTCGCCAACGGCGCCAAGGTGCTCTTCCGCGAGGCCGACTTTGAAAAAGACAACATCGCCGTCGCCTCCTACAGCAAGGGCGGCACCTCACTCTACGACATCGACAAGCTGGCCTCCGCCAACGTCGTCGACCAGTTCGTTGCCGCCTACGGCGTGGGCGATCACGACATCCGGGCGCTGCAAAAACTCCTCACCGGCAAGCAAGCCAAGGTCAACATCTCCATCGGGGGCCTCGCGGAATCCATCGGGGGAGCGTCAACGCCCGCCGACTTCGAGACGCTCATGCAGCTCCTCTACCTCTACTTTGAAAAACCGCGCTTCGACCCCGAAGTACACGCCACCCTCATGCAGCGCAACTACGCCGCCATCGCCAACCAGGAAAACAACCCCACCAAAATCATGCAGGACTCCCTCTCCCTCATCCTCTCCAACCACCACCCCCGGACACTCATCTTCGGGAAAAACTTCCTGGACGCCGTCTCCATCGAACAAATTGAAGAGATCTACCGCGACCGCATCAAGGACGCCAGCGACTTCGTCTTCTTCATCGTCGGCAACGTCGACGCCGAAACGGTAAAACCGCTCGTCGAAAAGTACATCGGATCCATCTCCACCTACCACCGCAAGGAGACCTGGAAGGACAACAAGGTGCGTCCCCCCAAGGGAAAAACCGCCAAAGTCATCCCCCTCAACCTGGAAACCCCCAAAACAACCGTCATCACCCGCTTCACCAAGGAGATGAAAATCACCATCCCCCGCGGCATCTACATCGACATCCTCAAGGACATCCTCCAGCTCCGCTACACCGAAAACGTCAGGGAAAAAGAGGGAGGCACCTACGGTGTCCAGGTATCCGCCGGCGCGTCCGACAAACCTTACTCCGTCGCCACCGTCGGCATGATGTTCGACTGC
This sequence comes from Odoribacteraceae bacterium, assembly GCA_031267995.1. Classification (GTDB taxonomy): domain Bacteria; phylum Bacteroidota; class Bacteroidia; order Bacteroidales; family Marinifilaceae; genus JAIRKS01. Next base: position 7,083 of record JAIRXZ010000094.1, read on the forward strand.
GACCCGGACAAGGCCGAACACCTCAAATCCCTCATCTACGCCGAGGTGGACAAAATGGTGAAAGAAGGCCCCACCGCCGAGGAGTTGAGCAAGGTCACCACCAGCCTCCTCAAAAACCACGAACAGGTGAAACCCCACAACTCCTACTGGATGCGGGTGATCCGCGCCTACTACCTGGATGGCATCAACATCGACGACCCCAAAAATTTCGAGAACATCGTCCGCAAGGTAAAACCCAAGGACATCCAGTCGCTCGCCAAAACCATCTTCAACGGCGCCGACGTGGTGGACGTGATGTTTGTCCCCCGGCAGGAAGATTAAACACCCCCCGACGGGGAACGCGAATAACGCTATGTAAGAAAGGGCTGCCCTCCGGGACAGCCCTTTTTTTATCATCCGGGCAAGGGCGCGTTATCGCCCGGACAGATGCGCCCGCGGGAAAGAGTGCGCCCACGCGAGAAAGAACACGCACGCGTGGGAAAGGGCGCACACGCAGGTGCGCCCCTACGTCGTCGTTGGGGTACGTGTAGGGGCGCACCTGCGTGTGCGCCCTTTCCCATGCGTGCATCCCGGTGACAACATATTCGGAAAATGTTGTAGGGGCACCCCTTGCGAGCGCCCTTCCC